>DASRTO010000101.1:0-6870 GCA_035655915.1 Anaeromyxobacteraceae bacterium | reverse complement strand
TCCCAGGTCTCCGCCACCGCCAGCGGGACCTGGTCGGCCGACGGGGCGTTCAGGACGCGGGCCAGGTCGGCGCCGTAGTAGACGTTGTAGGTCATGACGGTGATCACCGGCGCGCGCGACTGGGGAGGCAGCGAGACCAGGCCGGCCGCGTCGCCGGCCGATCCGGAAGAGCAGGCCAGCAGGAGGCAGGCGAGGCCCGCCGGCGGAAGACGGATGGTAGGCATGTGTTCCCTCCTATGGGGACGAGGAGCGTCCCCGACGGATGGACAAGGGAGGCGGGTGGATACGACGCTCAGGGTCCGGGCGCGAGCCGGGCGCGCAGCGCCCGGGCCTCCCTCAGCAGAGGCAGCTGGCGATCGGCCACCCGCCAGTCGTCGAGGAGCCTCTGCACCAACTCGAGCGCCTCGGCGCGCCTGCCCATGCGCTCCAGAGAGGCGGCCGAGAGGTAGAGGCTGCGCGGGTAGGCCCAGCTCCGCCACATCATGATGGGGATGAAGAGCGAGCGGAACCGGCCCAGCGCCTCGACGGCTTCGGCGTCCGCTCCGCTCCGCGCCGCCAGGTCGCCGTGGAGGTAGGCGGGGGCGATGGCCAGATCGACGTCGAAGGGTGAGCGGGCGGCGATTTCCCGGAGGCGCTGCAGGGCGTCGCCCCGCTCGCCACGCTGCCAGAGCACCACCGCGTCGTAGGTCTGCCGCCTCGCCGAGCCCGGGCGGAGGTGAACGGCCAGCTCCGCGGCGTGCTCGAGATCACCGAGGTAGGCCAGGGTGACCGCGTGCACGGCCGCGGCGTTGGGGTCGGTGGCCAGCAGGATTCGCGCCTCCTCCCAGACCGGGCTGGGCCGGGCATCTCCGGCCAGGTAGTGCGCCCGGAAGGAGTGGAACCACGTGTCGTCGGCCTCGTCGCGGAGGTCCCGACGCAGGGCGTCGAACCGGGCCAGCCCCTGCCGGCGGCGACCCTGGTAGGCATCGAGGGCCGCGAACGCGTAGTAGCCGATGTCCGGCGCCGGGCTCCCGGGCGCCACCATCTCGTCGAGCTCGGCCTCCACCCGCCGGTAGTCTCCGGCGACGATGCCCGTGAACAGCAGGTCTTCCCGGGCCGAGAGACCGCCGCCCACCTCGGTCTCGCGCAGCGCCGCGGCAGCCGCCGCCGGGTAGTCGCCCAGCCAGGCATGCGCCGCCGAGACGGCGTGCAGGATGGTGTGGCCCTGCGGAGCGCCGCTCCACGCCGCGATGCGCGAGCGCAGCGCCTCCCGCCGGCCCAGCGCCCCGAGGGAGTAGACCAGGTGGTCGAGCCCCCAGGCGTGCCCGGGATCGATCGCCAGCAGGCGCTCGAACCAGGGGATCGCCGTGGCGAAGTCGCTGCGGTGGTAGAGCAGGTCGCCCGCCTCCCAGACCGCTTCCCAGTCCCGCGGCTGTTGCTCGGCGAGCTTCGCCAGCACGGCCAGCGCCTCGTCGTCCTTGCCGTCGAAATGGGCCTTCCAGGCCCGTATCAGCATCTGCTCCTTGGGCGGCACGCGATCGATGTACCGCACGGCCGCCTCGGTGGCGTCCGCCGCGGCGCTCCTGGCGCCGCCGTGCCGCTCCTCCCACACCGCCAGCTGGTAGTAGGCGAGCGCGAAGGTGGGGTCGTCGGCCAGGGCCTCGTGCAGTTCCCCGGCGCAGCGCTGGCCGAACGAGGTCCGATACATGCACTCCTGGCTCCGGTAGTAGTGCTGGTACGCCGCCAGGCTGTTGGTGATGGACTGCTCCACCTTGATCGCCGATCGCTTGATCGCCTCCGCCCGCTCTTTCATCTTCCTCCGGGTGCCGTCGGATACGCGGTCGATGAGCCCGAAGGCGACGCTTGAGGTGCCGCTCGCCTCTTCCTCGAGGCCGAAGAGCAGCTTGTCGCTGGAGGGGTCGATGGCGTCCATCTTCAAACGGTAGACGCGATCGAGCCGGTGGATGGAAGGCAGCAGGAGCGCCCTGGCCTTGGCCTGGCGGGCGATCTCGCGGGCGAGCGCCTCGTCGATCCGGGTCGCCCCGCCCCGGCCGAGGCGAGCCAGGATGTCCAGCATCTGCGGGCGCGTGAGCGGCTCGAGGAGCTCGGACTGCGCCAGCGAGGTGATGAGCAGACCGGACAGGTTGTCGAGGTCGGGGTCGCCGGTGTGGTTCATCAGGTCGGCGACCACCACCGGGATGGGCTCCGGAGGGGGGTGCCAGATCAGGTACAACACGATCGCCGCGACGGCCGCCGCCATCGGCCACAACCACCGCCGCCGGCGGGAGGTGCCGGCGTCGCCAGCCTCGCCCCCGAGGGCTCGCTGCACCGCCACCAGCGCGTCCAGCATGGCGCGGCCGTCCCGCGGCCGCCCGGCGGGGTCCTTGGAGATGGCCTTCGACACCAGGGCCGTCAGGGCCGGTGGCGCGTCCGGACGCTCCAGCGCCGGAGGCGGGCCGGGATCGAGCGCCGTGCTGCGGTCGCGCGAGACCCGGTACGGCAGGCGTCCGGTGAGCATCTCGAAGAGCAGCACCCCCAGGGCGAACACGTCGGTCCGCGCGTCCTCGGACTCGTGGCGCCACTGCTCCGGGGCCATGTAGCCCGGGGTGCCCCCGCCGCGCGCGCCGCCGGCGCCGAAGAAGTGGGCCAGCCCGAAGTCGAGGACCTTCACGCCGCCGTCCTGGGTGAGGAAGACGTTGGAAGGCTTGAGGTCGCGGTGGCGGACCCCGCGATCGTGGGCATGGCACAGCGCCCGCGCCACGTCGACGGCCAGCGGCACCGCCTCGGCCAGGGGGAGCGCTCCCCTGGCCAGGCGCTGCTGCAACGTCTCCCCCTGGAGCATCTCCATGACGAGGTATGGAACGCCCTCGCCCGTCCTGAAGTCGTGGACCACGACGATGTTGGGATGGGACAGCTGGGCGGCCGCCTCGGCCTCGCCGCGCAGCGCCTTGCGGCGCGACTCCACCAGCTCGGCGGGCCCCGGGCGGATTGCCTTGAGCGCCACCGTCCGGCGCAGGTTCCGGTCATTGGCCTCGTAGACGATGCCGAACCCGCCGCGGCCGATCTCCGCCAGGACGTCGAACTGGTCCACGGAGGAGCCCACCGCCAGCCCGGTCCACTCCAGCGGCTCCACCCGGGGCGGCCGCGCCAGCTCGTCCAGGAGCACCGATATCTGGCCGGGCCGGGGGCGGTCGCCCTCCGCGGGGCCGGCGCCCTGCTCGCCGTCGCTGCCCTCGTCGGAGGAGGGCTCGCCGGGACGCTCGTCAGCCGCCTTCCGGCCGTCCCCACCCTTGCCAGAGCCCTTCTTCTTGCCGGCGCCCTTCGCGCCCATGAAGGCCTCCCCGGACCACAGTGTAGCGAAAGCGCGCCCTCCAGGTCGACGGTCAGTGCGCCCCGGGCCCACCGGCGGCCCGCGCCCCGCGGCGCCCTCGAGCATCCCCCGAAAGGACGCCTGGACGCCGAGCGGTGCTACTCGATGAGGCCCTGTTCGCGCGCCTTCCGCCTCAGCCGATCCTTGATTCGCTCGAAGCGCTTGGAGACGGTGCCGGCGGTGACGGGGCGGCCATCCCTCGACAGCACGTCGGCGATCTCCTGCCATGAGAGCTTCCGGTCCAGGCGCAGGGCGAGCAGGGCCTGCTCCGGCACCGACAGGAGGCGCTGCAGCGCCTCGAGCCCCCGCGCCTCCCGCTCGACCCTGACCAGGGAGCTGGCGCGGGTCTCGGCGGCGATGGCCGAGGCCTCGCCGGTGCGGAAGCGCCGCACGCGCCGGCGCCAGGCGGCGTTGCGCACGTTCACGGCGGTGTTTGTGGCGAGGCGCAGCGCCCAGGTGAGCAGGCTGCACTCGAAGCGGAAGGAGGCAAGCCCGTGCCACAGGCGCTCGGCCCAGATGGAGTGCGCGTCGGCGGCGTCGGCCTCGTCCCGCAGGGTGGACCGCAGGTACCTCAGCACCTCCGGGCCGAGGCCGCGTATCGCCACCCCGGCCGCCTCGCGGAGGTCGCCCCGGGCGACCAGCCTCCGAACCCGCTCCTCGAGCGATTCCCTCGGCCCTCCTCGCCGGCCCCGGCGACGACCGGCGGGTGGTCGCGAATTCCCGCGCCGCGGCGAGGCGCCCCTGGTGTCGAGGGCGGCCATGAGGCCACCTGGAAGTATACGCCTGTCGCAAAGGCGCGCCTGCCCTGTCCACCGGTGGAGGGCTCGCCCCGACCCCGGCGCCAGGCCGGGCGCCGCTGCCGCGCCCCGGAAAGAGGCGCATGCGCCGGCCCAGGCTCCAGATCATCTGCCCCGCCGCCCCGCAGTTCCGGATCGAGCGGCCGGGACAGCGCGCTCCGCTGCGTTCGCGCATCTTCCGGTTCTCCATGCTGACCCCCCTCTCGGTGGCGGCCGCGGCGCCGCCGGACGTGGAGGTCTCGATCGTCGACGAGAACGTCGAGGCGGTGGACCTGGACGCCGACGTGGACGTGGTGGCCCTTTCCTTCATGACCTTCAACGCCCCCCGGGCTTACCAGTTGGCGCAGGGGTTCCGGGAACGGGGCCGGACGGTCATCTTCGGCGGCTACCACCCGACGCTGCTCCCGGAGGAGGCCGCCCAGCACTGCGACGCCGTCTGCGTCGGCGCCGCCGAGGCGAACCTGCCGCGCATGCTTGCCGACTGGCGCCGCGGCAGGCTGCAGCGCCTCTACCGCCACCCGCAGCAGGAGTTTCGCAGCGCGCCGGTCGACCTCGGGCTCATCCGCGGGCGCCAGTACATGTCCGCCACGCTGGTGCAGGCGACGCGCGGCTGCCGGCACCGCTGCGAGTTCTGCTCCGTCTCGGCTTTCTCCGGCTCCTCGGTGCTCAAGAAGCCGGTCGAGCAGGTGGTGGAGGAGATCCGCCGCGGGCGGAGCCGGCGGGTGCTCTTCATCGACGACAGCCTGTCGTCCGAGCCGGGCTACCTGCGCGCGCTCCTCCAGGCCCTGATCCCGCTGCGCGTGCGCTGGTACTCGCAGATGGGGTTCGACGTCACGCGCGACGACGAGCTGCTGGAGCTCATGGAGCGCAGCGGCTGCCGCGGCCTGTTCATCGGCCTGGAGAGTCTCTCCCAGGCGAGCCTCGAGGAGACCCGCAAGGGGTTCAACCGCACCGGGGACTACCGGGAGGGCATCCGCCGCCTGCACCGGCGCGGCATCGCAGTCGTCGGGGCCTTCGTCCTCGGCTACGACCACGACGGCCCGGACGTCTTCGACCGCACGCTGCGCTTCCTCGACGAGGCCGAGGTGGACGCGCTGCAGCTCACGGTGCTGACGCCGTTCCCCGGCACGCCCCTGCACCGGAAGCTGGAGCGGGAGGGGCGCCTGGTGGACCGGAACTGGGAGCACTATGACCTCGGCCACGTGGTCTTCGCCCCGCGGCAGCTCGACGCCGCGGCGCTGCGCGCCGGGCACGATCGCATCCTGGGCCGCTTCTACTCCTGGTCCTGGATGGTGCGGCGCCTCGCTCGCGGGCTGCGATACCTGCGGCCCCGCGAGCTGGGCCTGGTCGGCCTGCTCGGCCTGGGCTACCGCCTCAAGACCCGGCGGGACGGCTACGTCCAGTGACGGATGCGCCCTGTCGCACTTCCGGCCCTCTGCTGTCCCTGGGACAGGAGGGAGGCCCCGCGCCATGCGCTGGCTGGTCACGGGAGCGAACGGCTTCATCGGCTCGGCCGTGGTGGCGCGCCTTCGGGCGCGGGGCGACCGGGTGCGGGCCCTCGTCCTTCCCGGCACCGGCTCCGCCGAGCTGGAGGCGCTCGGCGCCGAGCCGGTCCCGGGGGACGTGACCCAGCCGCGCTCCCTCGGGGGCTCCGTGGAGGGATGCGACGCGGTGGTGCACCTCGCCGGCCTGGTGAAGGCCCTGCGGGTCGGCGACTTCTACCGGGTCAACGCCGCCGGGACCGCCAACCTGGCCGCCGCCTGCGCCGCGGCGCGGCCGCGCCCGGTGCTGGTCTTCGTCTCGTCGCTCTCGGCCGCGGGCCCTTCACGCCCGGAGCGGGCTCGCCGCGAGGAGGATCCGCCCGCTCCGGTGAGCCACTACGGTCGCAGCAAGCTCGAGGGGGAGGGGGCCCTGCGCGCGCTGTCGGACCGCCTGGAGGCGACGGTGGTGCGCCCGCCCATCACCTACGGGCCGCGGGACCGCGAGACCCTGCCGCCCCTCTTCCGGATGGCCCGGCTGGGGCTGGCACTGAAGTGCGGCCTGGGCGCGCGGGTCTACAGCCTGGTCCACGTGGACGACCTCGCCGACGGGATCCTTGCGGCGGCGGTGCGCGGGCGGCGCCTCGAGCCCCGCGGCGACCAGGGCCTGTACTACCTCTCGGACGGGGGCGTCCACGGCTGGGCCGAGGTGTGCCGTGCCGCCGCCGAGGCGCTCGGGAGCCGCGTCGCGGTCCTGACCGTTCCCGGGGCGGCCAGCCTGGCGGTCGCGCTCGGCTGCGCGCTGGCGGCGGAGGTGACGCGCCGCCCCGCCTTTCTGGCCTTCGATAAGATGCGCGAGATACGCTGCCGCGCCTGGACCTGCGCCATCGACCGGGCGCGGCGCGAGCTCCAGTACGCGCCGCGGCTGCCACTCCCGGAGGGCTTGCGGCGCTCGGCGGCCTGGTTCCGCGCCCGGGATTCCCTGGAAGCGTGGACGCGGCTCCCAGAAGTGCCCTGGAAGGATGGCTCGCAGAAGGCGGTCTGACGGGAGGCGAACGTGGAGGCACGGCCGGCAGTCCTGATCACGGGATCGACTGGGTTCATCGGGACCCGGCTCGCGGGCGAGCTGGCCCGGCGCGGCACGCCGGTTCGCGCGCTGGTCCGGGCCGGCTCCGACCTCGGCGGCCTGGGGGACCCGCGCATCCAGCCGGTCATCGGGGACGTCCTCGAGCCGGCGTCGCTGCGG
>DASRTO010000100.1:0-14380 GCA_035655915.1 Anaeromyxobacteraceae bacterium | reverse complement strand
CGCGCGCCGCGCCGCGGAGTCGACGCCGGCGGGCGCGCGCTCGGGTCGCCGGGCTTGGGCCCGCCGGCGCGTCCGCCGCTCAGTCGTCCACCGGCCGGTCGCTGCGGCGCACCCCCAGGAGGTAGGGCTGGATGAACTGGTCCAGATCGCCGTCGAGGACCTCGTCCACCCGACCGGTCTCCACCCCGGTGCGCAGGTCCTTGGCCAGGCGGTAGGGATGGAGCACGTAGCTGCGGATCTGGGAGCCGAAGTCGATGTCCTTCTTCTGGGCCTCCTGGGCCGCCCGCGCCGCCTCGCGCTTGCGCTCCTCCAGCTCGTAGAGGCGCGAGCGCAGGATCTTCCAGGCCACGGACCGGTTCTTCAGCTGGCTACGCTCGTTCTGCACCGCCACCACGATGCCGGTGGGGAGGTGCGTCAGGCGCACCGCCGAGTCGGTCTTGTTCACCTTCTGACCGCCGGCGCCGGAGGAGCGATAGGTGTCGACGCGGACGTCCGACTCCTTCACGTCGATGACGATGTCATCCTCGACCTCGGGGGTCACGTCCACCGCCGCGAAGCTGGTCTGGCGGCGGTTGGCGGCATCGAAGGGGCTGAGGCGGACCAGCCGGTGCACCCCTTTCTCGGCCTTGAGGAAGCCGTAGGCGTACTCGCCGCGGGCGATGAAGCTGGCCTGGGAAAGGCCCGCCTCATCGCCGGCCTGCAGGTCGGCCGGCTCGACCTCCCAGCCCTTGCGCTCGCAGTAGCGCGTGAGCATCCGGTAGAGCATGGCGGCCCAGTCCATGGCCTCGGTGCCGCCGGCGCCGCTCTTTACCTCCACGATGGCCCCGGCCAGGTCGTGGGGGCCGGAGAGCATCCGGCGGAACTCCAGGCCCGCCACCCGGCCCTCCAGCGCCGTCGCCTGGGCGGCGGCCTCGGCGCGCGAGGCCTCGTCGCGGGCCTCCTCGGCCAGCTCGTCCAGCGCCTGGGCGTCCTCCAGGGCGCGGCGGGCCTCGTCGAACTCGCGGGTGGCGGCCTCGAGCTGGGCCTTCTCCTTGAGCAGCGCCTGGGCCTTCTGGTTGTCGGACCAGAAGTCGGCGGCCTCGGAGCGCTTCAGGATGTCGCCGGCGCGGGCGCGCTTGCCCTCGACGTCAAAGCGACCCCCGGAGCGCCTCCAGGCGCGCGTCGAGCTCGCGCAGGCGATCGGCAGTGGGCGAGGGCATGGGCGTGTCTCCGTCAGCGGCTCGGATCATCGGGGGGCGGCCTCGCCCGGAGCGCCGCGCCGAGCGCGACGGCGGCCACCAGCGCCGCCGTCCAGGCGAAGACGTCGCCGATGCTAGTGTAGAGGGTGCGGCCGCGCAAGCGCGGGACCTCGCCCAGCAGCAGCCGCGGCGGCTCGTCCGGGTCGGGAGCCAGGTCGGGATCCACCGGCCCGACCTCGATGGCGCCGGGCGCCACTTCGCCGGTGGGCAGCACGATGGCGGTCACCCCGGCGTAGGCGGGGCGGGCCACCGCCTTCCCGGCCTCGATGGCCCGCATCCGCACGATGGCCAGGAACTGGTAGGGGCCGGAGGAGTAGCCGTACCAGGCGTCGTTGGTGGGGTTCACCAGGAACTCCGGGTCGGCCTCGGCGTAGGCCAGGTTGATCTCCGGGAAGATGGCGTCGAAGCAGATCATGGGCGCCAGGGAGATGTCGCCGAACCGCATGATTCTAAGTTCCCGCCCGGCGCTGGCCGGGGCGAGGTTGGGCACTACCTGGCGCACGAAGGGGATCCACCGGGGCACGTACTCCCCGAAGGGCACCAGGTGGTGCTTCACGTAGCGGTCGATCACCGACAGATCGGGCCGCAGCAGGAACAGGCTGTTGGTGACCGCGGGGACGCGGCCGCCGTCCCGCGACAGGCGCCACTCGACGGTGGAGGCGCCCAGGAGCAGGTGGGCCCCCTCCAGGGGGGCGAGCCCGCTCGACCTCCCCGCGAAGCTGGCCATGTCCGGCGGGACGAGCCGGGGGTAGGTGGCCTCGGGCCAGGCCACCAGGTCGGCGCCGGCCCGATCGGCCTCCGCGGTGAGCGGCCAGTAGCGCGCCAGGATCTCGTCGGCGTAGCTGGCGGCACGGTTCTTCACCGCCTGGTTGACGTTGCCCTGCACCAGGCCCACCTTGAGGCGCGGCGCTGCCGCCACGCGGGCCCGCACCTCGGCGAGGTGGGCGTAGCCGTAGGCCAGGGTGGCGGCCAGGCCCAGCCCGGCGGCGCCCAGCGGCCGCCAGGGCCAGGGGCGCCGGTCGAGGCGGGCCCGCACCGCCTCCAGAACGGCGCAGTTCACCAGCAGCACCAGGGCCGCCAGGCCGTAGACCCCGAAGGCCGAGGCCAGCTGCGCCACCGGCAGGTGGCGCACCTGGGTGTAGCCCAGGTCGCCCCAGGGGAAGCCGGTGAAGAGGTAGTTGCGCAGGAACTCCGTGGCGGCCCAGGTGAAGGGCAGGTGCCAGGCCAGCGGCCAGCCGAGGCGCATTCGCACCAGCCAGCCGACCGCGAAGGCCAGGGCCCAGTGGGCGGCCATGAAGAGCACCAGCAAGGTCAGGGCCAGGAACGCCAGCGCGAACGACAGGCCGCCGAACGCGGTCATGGCGTGGTTCACCCAGTAGATGGCGAGGTAGAAGTAGGCCAGCCCGGCGGCGAGCCCCAGGCCAGCCGCCCCCTTCCAGCTCCGGGCCGACTCCAGCGCCAGGAGCGCCGGGACCAGCCCCACCCAGGCGAGCAGCTCCAGGTGGCCGGCCGGGTCGATCTGGCGGAGCGAGAGCGAGGGCACCACCAGCGGCAGCGCGAGCGCCTCGAGGGCGCCGCCGGAGACGGCCAGGAGGATGGCGAGGGGGCGCTTCACGGAGCAGCGGCCGGCCGCCTACCCCATCTTCTTGCCGCGGATGGCGTCCCCGGAACCGCCCTCGGCGCCCGCGTCCGCCGGAGGGGACGGAGGCGGCCGGTGCGCCGCGGCGTGCGCCGCGGCGGCGAGGTAGTAGGCCATGGCCTCGCGGGCCAGGTGCCCCAATGGACGGCCGGCCTGGCGCGCGGCCACCGAGAGAGCGGCGGCCAGCTCGGCCGGGACGCGGGTGGAGAGCACATGGGTGCGCGCCAGCGCGGCCTCGAGCCGCTCCAGCGCCTCGCTCGGGCGCGAGACCCGGTAGTCGCCGGCCTCCACCAGTTGCTTGATGCACTGGGCCAGGTCCTCGCGGGTGCACCAGGCCCCGTCGAACCAGATGGCCTCGGCGTCCAGGTCGATTTCGGCGAACGGGTCCATGCTCACTGGGTGCGACGCTCCGGAGCGTGCCCCACCAGCCCCTCGGCCTGGATGAGACCCGCCTCGGCCCGCGCCATCCTCCTCGCCTCCGCGGGCCGCACGTGGTCGAACCCGAGGAGGTGCAGCAGGCCGTGCGCCAGGTAGCGATCCAGCTCGACCTGGACCCGCCGCCCGTCCCGCCGCGCCCGCCGTACGGCCGTATCAAGTGAGATTACCACGTCGCCGAGCAGGGGCCCACTGCCGGGGCGCTCCGAGAGTGGGAAGGCGAGCACGTCGGTGACCCGGTCGATATCGCGCCAGCGCCGGTTGAGGGCGCGGATCCGCCGATCGGTGGTGATGAGCACCGAGAGCTCGGCTCCGGCGGGCCCCAGGGCCGCGAGGAAGGCGCCGGCCCGGGCCCGGAGCCGCCTGGCCGCCGCCGCCCCCCGGGGATGCTCGCTCGCCACCCGCACCGTCGCGCGGCGCGGCCCTCCGGCGCGCGCGGGGCGGGTCATGAGCGGGCGACCAGTTGCGGCCCGAGCGGCCGCTCGCCCGCCGGCCGGGATGGGTACTCGGGACGGCCGTGGTAGACCGCCTCCAGGACCCGGACCATGGCCTGGGCGATGCCGTTCAGGTCCCGCAGCGTGAGATCGCACTCGTCGAGCTGCCCTTCGCTGAAGGTCTCGTTGATGCGCCGCTGCACCAGCGCCGCCAGCCGCTCCGGCGTCGGGTCGGCCAGGGCCCGCGAGGAGGCCTCGCAGGCGTCGGCGATCATCACCAGGGCGGCCTCACGGGTCTGGGGCTTGGGCCCAGGGTAGCGGTACAGGCCCTCGTCGGCCGCCACGCCCCGCTCCTCCCCGTGCTCGGCCGCCTCCTTCTGCGCCTTGGCCCAGAAGAAGGACACGTGCCGGTTACCGTGGTGCTGGGCGATGACGTCGGCCACCGGGCGCGGCAGCTTCCACTGGACCGCCAGCTCCAGCCCGTCGGTGACGTGCCGCTTGACGATGAGCGCGCTCATGGAGGGGGCCAGCTGCTCGTGGCGGTTCTCCTCCCGCTGGTTCTCGGCGAAGTAGAGCGGGTTCCGCGTCTTGCCGACGTCGTGGTAGTAGGCGCACACCTTGGCGAGCAGCGCGTTGGCCCCGATGGCCTCGGCGGCGGCTTCCACCAGCGATCCCATGACGATGGAGTGGTGGTAGGTGCCGGGCGCCTGGACGATGAGCTCCTTCAGGGCGGGGTGGTTCAGGTTGGCGAGCTCGCGGAGCTTCACGTCGGTGACGTAGCCGAAGAGCCCCTCCAGCGCCGGCAGGAGCGCCATCACCAGCAGCGGAAGGAGGAGGGCGTTGCCCAGGAAGGCGGCGGCGGCGGCGGCCCCCAGGTCGGCCAGGGCCGGCCCCACCGAGGCCAGGCCGCCGGGGCCGCGTCCCACCACCAGGTACCCCGCTGCCACCAGCAGGGCGGCCAGGCCCCCCACCGCCGCCCCGGCCCGGAACAGGTCGCGCCGGCGATGTGTCCGGCCCGCCAGGGCGGCGGCGGCGATGGAGGTGAGCGCGGCCTGCATGCCGAAGAACACCGAGTGGCCCATGGCCAGCCCGGCCGCGCCGCCGGCGGCCACCGAGAAGAGCAGGGCCACCTCGGCGGGCAGCACCCAGCGCAGGAGCATGCCCCCCACCGCGAAGGGGGCGAGCTGGTAGAAGGCTTCCGCCGGAAGGGCCGGGAACCGGTCGTGCAGGGCGTCGCCGGCGACCAGGCCGCCGACGGCGATGCCCAGCGTGCCGAGGTAGAGCAGCGCCAGCAGCACCGCGTCCTTGCGGGCGGGACGGAAGGCGGGCAGCTCGCGGCGGGCGAAACGCCACAGCACCGCCACCAGGAGCGCCGCCAGCGCCCCCCCGCCGAGGCGGACCGCGCCGGCGTCGAAGGGGCGGGCCTGGGCGCGCATGCCGCGCAGCACCACCAGGTGGCGCGGCTCGACCCGTTCCCCCTCGGCCACGATCCGCTCGCCGCGCTTCACCGGGATGACCACCGGCCGGACCCGGGCGGCCGCCTCCCGCTGCCGCCGCTCGGTCTCGGCCCGGTTCAGGGTCAGGTTCGGGTGCACCATGGAGGCGGCGAGCCGGGTGAGCGCCGCCCGCAGCCGGGGCGGTACCTGGCGCGGCAGGGCGGACCCGCCCCGCGACACCTCCTCCCGGGCCTGGGCCACGTCGTGGACCGCGGCCAGATCCGTCAGGCGGTACTCGGCGTGGATGGTCCCTCCCCGCTCCTCCCGCACCGCGATGCCCCGCCGCTCCTCGGCGGCCAGGAGCTGGCGGTCCTGGACCACCAGGCCCGCGAGGCCGACCTGGGTCAGGTCCACCAGGCGCCGCTCGGCGTCCTCGGAGAAGCCGGCCGCGGAAAAGGCCGCGAAGTCGTCGTCGGCGACCACCGACTGCAGGACCGAGACGAAGGCCCCGCGGGCGGCGGCCAGGATCCGGGCGCGCTGCTCCAGCTGCTCCCGGTCGACCGGCCCGGGGCCGGCCCGTGCGCGCCACCGGGCGTCGGCCTCCCGCATCAGCTGGAAGGCGCCGCGGATGCGCGCCGCGGCCTCGCCCACGGCGTCCCAGTCGTGATCGTACACCGGCAGCTCGGAGGCGGCGGCCTCCTCGCGCCGGCGGCTGGTGGCCTCCACGTCGGGGATCTCGTAATCCCGGGCGGCCTTCACGGTGAAGGGCGCCGGGCGGCCCAGGGCCTCGTCGCCGGGCAGGCGCCGGGGATCGAAGACCGGCGAGAGCAGCCAGGCCGAGGCGCCCACCACCAGGGCGAAGAGGAGGCCGAGCAAGGCTCGGCCGGCCAGGCCGGTCCGAGAGGACGCCGGCTGGCGGGTGGCCCCCGTATCGGCTTCGGGCACGGTCGGGGGGAAGCCTGTCACCGGGAGGGGGGTGGGCGCAACGGGGAAGGGCTGGGACACCCACAGGGGCGTACCCGGACGCACACGGGGGTGGAGGCGGCGCCGCCCGGAGCCTACTTCGGTTGCTCCGCGCGCGCCTTGCGCTCGGCCTCGTAGGCGTCGTAGGCCCGCACCACCTCCTGCACCAGGGGGTGGCGAACCACGTCCACCTCGCTGAAGAAGCAGAAGGCGATGCCCTCCACGCCCCGCAGGACCTTCTGCACCTCGGCGAGGCCGCTGGCCCGGCCGCTCGGCAGGTCCACCTGGGTCACGTCGCCGGTGACCACCGCCTTGGAGCCGTAGCCCAGCCGGGTGAGGAACATCTTCATCTGCTCCTCGGTGGTGTTCTGGGCCTCGTCGAGGATCACGAAGGAGTCGTTCAGGGTGCGCCCGCGCATGAAGGCCAGCGGCGCCACCTCCACCGTGCCCCGCTCGATGAGCGCCGAGGCCTTCTCCGAGTCCATCATGTCGAAGAGCGCGTCGTGGAGTGGCCGCAGGTAGGGGTTCACCTTCTCGGCGATGTCGCCGGGGAGGAATCCGAGCCGCTCCCCCGCCTCCACCGCGGGGCGGCACAGCACGATGCGCTTCACCTTGCGCTCCACCAGCCAGGCCACCGCCATGGCCATGGCCAGGTAGGTCTTGCCGGTGCCGGCCGGCCCGATCCCGAAGACGATGTCGTCGTCCCGGATGGCCTGGACGTAGCGCTTCTGCGCCAGGCCCTTGGGGGTGATGATGCGGTGTCGGGCCGAGACGTAGACGGTGTCGCCGAAGATCTC
Source organism: Anaeromyxobacteraceae bacterium (assembly GCA_035655915.1). Lineage (GTDB taxonomy): Bacteria > Myxococcota > Myxococcia > Myxococcales > Anaeromyxobacteraceae > DASTPH01. Next base: position 7,438 of record DASRTO010000100.1, on the reverse strand, counting down.
CTTGAGCGGCACCCCCTGGCTGGCGAGCTTGGTGGCCTGGTCCACGTCCTCGAGGTAGAGCGGGTAGCCCGAGGCCACCAGCTCGTAGAGCTCGCGCAGGAGCGACTCGGCGAAGCGCAGGCGCTCCTCGTCCGGGGCCGACAGCACGATCTGGCCGCCGCGCGAGCCCACCTGGATGCCCAGGCGCCGCTCCACGAGCTTCAGGTGCTCGTTGTGGGCGCCGCACAGTGCCCGCACGACGTCGTTGTCGGGAAAATCCAGTCGAGACGTCGCGAGCGGCTCCGCCGGGCGCTGGGCCAAACGACCTCCCCGGGGGACCGGGTCGCGGGCCCCCCGTCCCTCCACGATAACGCGTCCGCGCCCCGGCGGCACCCCTCGCTCACTCCACCGGGGGCAGGAGCACGAAGCCTCCCTCGGCGGTTCGCCGGTAGTGGTAGGGGCGCGACCAGGGGAAGCGCAGGTCGCGCGCGGCCAGGATCCCGGACTCCACCAGGGCCCCCAGCTCCGCCGGGTACTCCCCCCGCTCCAGGCGGTAGATCTCCAGGGCGTTGGCGAGCCGCGCCGACTGGTAGCGGGCCACGAAACGCTGGGCCCCGTTGTCACGGAAGGGTCGGGCGCCAGCGGACTCGGCGGGCCCGAGGCCGCGCTCGTTCAGCCAGTAGCCCAGCCCGGCCAGGGCGGCGGCGATGGCCACGGTGACGGCGACCCGGGCAGCGCCCTCGCGGAACCGCTGCCCCGAGGTGCGGGGCTGTCCCGGTTCCGCCGCGCGCCGCGACCGGGATGGCGCCAGCGGGGCCAGGAATTCCAGATTGACCAGGGTGACGAGCGCCTTGCAGGCCTCGAACTCCCCCAGCCGGGAGAGGTCGATGATGCGCTCCACCGTCCGGCCCGGCTCGGCCAGGTCGAAGACCCGGCGCTCGACGTCGCCGATGGCCCCGCCCTCCTCCCGCGCCGGCTTCTGCCCGGCCTCCAGCGCCCCGAAGGCAGCCTCCACGTCCTCGCCCACCCCGGCGTCGAGCCGTATCCCGCCGCTCAGGGTGCGGGTGACGGTGCGGTGCGGGTGCTCCGGCTCCGGCAGCGCCTTGAGCCGCTCGAAGGTCATGGAGGCGGAGGTGATCTTCCGCCGGATCATGGGCCACTCGTCGACCTGGCGGAACCCCTCCATCAGCACCGACTCGGCCCGCAGCGGGGTCACCGTCTCGCGATCCCACTCCACCGCCCCGGGCTCGAACTCATAGGTGCCGCTCTTCCAGTGGAAGAGCTTGTAGACGGTCTCGGTGGTCTGGAGCGCCGTCATCTCGCGCAGGTCGTCCTTGCTCACCATCCCCAGCTCGACCAGGACGTCGCCCAGGCGGCGCAGCGTGCGCTGCTGGGTCTCCAGGGCCCGCCGGAGCTGCTCCTCGGAGACGATGCCGGCCCGCACCAGCAGGCCCCCCAGCTTCTCCTTGGCCTTCCGGCCGGCGTGCTCGGCCCGGACCACGTTGCCGTCGGCCCACAGGATGTGGATCTCCTCGCTCTTGCTCTTGAGGTGGAGCACCCCGCTCTTGGCCTGCTGGCCGATGAGCTGGAGGATCTCGGCGATCCCGAAGTCCTTGAGGGTTCCGGTGAGCGCCACGGCCTACTCCCCCCGCCCCAGGCGGAAGGCGCCCCGCACCGCCAGGGCCCACAGGGCGATGGCCAGCGGGAGGGCCACCACCACCTTGGCCGCGGCCACGTAGGGCGAGGGCTGCGGCGGCGGCAGCACCCCGTCGCGCAGCCACGCCACCAGGCCTAGGAAGGCGAGCCCGGTCATCACCAGGAACCCGCGCACCGGCCTCCCCCCGACGAGGTGCCCGGCCCCGCCCCCCACCACCGCCAGCGCTCGCACCCTGAGCTCGCGCCAGCGGGCGTGGCGGCGCACTTGGGCCTCCTTGAGCACCCGGTCGCGCGGCTCCACCGCGGCGGCGCGCTGGTAGACGTTGACGCACTGGCCGCACAGCGCCTCCGTGACCCCGTCGCAGCGGCGGCAGGCGGGCCGGCCGCAGCGGGCGCAGGCGCGGGCCGGATCCCATCGGCGGGCCAGGAGCGCCAGGGGCCACAGCGCCGCGGCGAGCCCCAGCGGTAGCCAGGGCCAGGCGCGCCGCGGGATGGGGCCGGCCAGCCGCGCCTCCACCGCCGCGGCCACCGCCGCCGGCCCCGGGTCGTTGCGCGCCAGGGCGTCGATCTGCTCCAGCGGCACCGGGGCGTCCAGCAGCCAGCGGTTGGCGGAGAAGTCGTCGTCGGAGCCGTGGCGGGCCAGGTAGTCGCCGTCCTGCTGCTGGGCCTTCTTGCGGGCCTCGGTGGACTGCTCCACCGCCAGCTGCCGCAGATAGAGCTTGGAGAGGTCGTAGTGGGCCGCGGCCAGGGTGCTCTGCGTCTGCGCCAGGTCCACCGCGGTCAGGTAGGCCGCCTTGGCCCCCTCCAGGTCGCCGCGCAGGAAGAGGACGTTCCCGAGGTTCACCTGGACCTCGGCCGAGCGGCCGTCGGCGGCGGCGGCCGCCTCGTACCAGCGCTGGGCCGTCTCCAGATCGCCGCGCCGCTTGTGGTGCCGCCCCAGCGCCAGCAGCGCCGGGGCGGGGAGGTCCGCGGCCCGCGCCTCCAGCCCGGCGGCGATGACCCCCGAGTCCCCTCCGCGCTCGAGCTCGTGGACCCGCTCCGCCAGCGTCCCGGTCCAGGTGGTGGCCCGGGCCGCGCCCCAGGCCAGCCAGGGCAGGAGCGCCACCACCAGAAGCGCCGCCGTCGCCACCGCCCGCTCCCGCCAGCCGAGGTAGAGCCAGACCGCGGCCACCGGGATGAGCAGGGCCAGGAAGGGGCCGAGCCGCAGGGCCAGCGGCAGCGCCAGCACCACCAGCGCCAGCAGCGCCGCCTGGGCCCGCGAGCCGGAGCGCAGGAGCGGCAGATGGGGGACGTCGTGGAGGAAGAGGCGCAGGCGCTTGGCGAGGAGCAGCACCACCGAGACCGCCGAGGCGGCCAGCAGCGCGCCCAGGAGCGCCGAGAGCACGTCCCCGTAGATGGCCCGGGCCGTGTGGGGCTCGCGAGCCGCGGCGGCGATTCCGGCCGCCAGGGCCCGCAGCGCCGCCAGGGGCGTGCCCGGATCGCGGGCCAAGCGCGCCCGGGCCAGGGCCACGTGGGCCTCGGCCAGGTCCGGGGCCAGCTCCACCGCGAACTGGGCGTGGCGCAGGGCGTCTTCCGGCGAGCGGGTGGCGAGGAAGCGCTCGGTCTCGCGCACCTCGGAGCTGGCGAAGGGGAAGAGGTTCTCGATGGCCAGCTCGCGCTTCACTGCCAGAAGCCGCCGGCGCGCCTCGTCGGCGCGGCTGAGGTCGTTCTCGCGCAGGGCCAGCCGCCGCACCCGCCACTGCTCCCCCAGATCCGCGAAGCGGGCGTGCACCGGCTCGATGGGGCGCTGCAGGCGCGCCAGGTCCTCGGCGGCGGCGGCCGGCGCCGGCCCGGCCTTCCCCGGCGGCGCGGGCGAGTGCGGCCGGGCGGCCGGCTGGGGCGGCGGCAGCGGCTCGGGAGGCGCGTGCACCGGCTCGGGCACGGGCTCCCCGGGGCGCGCCAGCGGCGCCGCCTTGCGCGCCGGCGGAGGCGGCTCCTCCTGGGGGAGGTCGTCCTCCACCATGGTGGGCGCCGCCACCTGCCCGCGGGCCGGCGCAGAGGCGAGCACGGCGGCGAGCCAGAGCCCTGTCGAGACGCGGAGCCTCACGCGGAATCGGGATGCTAGCACGGGGTGGGCTGGGCTAAAACCCACGATCCCATGACACGCGCCGCCCTGGCCATCGAGAAGCTGCTCGGTATCATGGCCCGCCTGCGCGGGCCCGACGGCTGCCCCTGGGACCGCGAGCAGACCCTGAAGACCCTGCGGCCCTACCTGCTGGAGGAGACCTACGAGGTCCTGGAGGCCATCGACGGCGGCGACCCGCGCGAGCACTGCGAGGAGCTCGGCGACCTCCTGCTGCAGATCGTGTTCCAGGCCCAGCTGGCCTCGGAGGAGGGGCGCTTCGACTTCGGCGACGTCGCCGAGGCCATCTCCTCGAAGCTCGTCTCGCGCCACCCCCATGTCTTCGGCGACGCCACCGTCAAGGACGCAGAGGGGGTGCTGCGCCAGTGGGTGGCGCTCAAGAAGAAGGAGAAGGAGGCGCGCGGCGGAGGGCAGAGCGTGCTCGAAGGCGTGCCGCGCGAGATGCCGGCGCTGGCCCGAGCCGAGCGGCTCACCGAGAAGGCCAGCCGCATCGGCTTCGACTGGCCCGACCCGGCGGGCGCGCGGGCCAAGGTGGACGAGGAGCTGGCCGAGCTGGACCGGGCCATGGCCGGCAGGGACCGCGCCGCGGTGGAGGACGAGCTCGGCGACGTGCTCTTCGCGATCTCCAACCTGGCCCGCAAGCTCCGCATCCCGCCCGAGGAGGCCCTGCGGCGAGCGGTGGGACGCTTCATCACCCGTTTCCGCTACGTGGAGGACGAGCTGGCGCGGCTCGGCGTGCGACACGGCGAGGCCACGCTCGAGGAGATGGACCGGCTCTGGGAGCAGGCCAAGGTGGTTTTGGAGCAAGATCCAAAAACCATCTAGCGGTCAGGCTCCACCCCCAAGGGGGGTGCTCTCCACCGCCTTCGTGGAAAGAACGTGGAAAAGTCTGTGGCTACCCGGTTCCGCCACGCGACTGTTGCGCGAAAGACGCATGCTGCTGCATCTCGCCGCAGGCCGAATGACGAATCTCATCAATTGGTTACGGGTCGTTTTCCAGATCCCAGTCCACCTTCCTGGGTCTCCTGCGACAGACGCAACCAGGGTCGAAACCGGGCGGTGGATAACTTCCCTCGGCGTGGAGCGTGCCGAAGCCGCGCCGCCAGCGGCCTTGCGGCGCAGGCGATGTGCGGTGCATTGCCCCCCTAGGGCCGGCGCGCCGCCCGTGCAGCGAGGACGTGCGGCCCTAGGGCTCGCCGACCATGCCCGCGGCGCTGCCGCGCCGCCCAAGGCTTGGCGCCGAGATGCGCCGGCGTCTCGGGGAGGTGGGGCCTAGGTGGCGGGTGGCGAACCCGGCCGCCACCAGGGCGGGGCCGGTCCCGGGCCTCTCCGCGCCGTCCTGGGGAGCCGGGGCCGGTGGAGCGAATGCCAGGCGCCTGCCGACGCCCTGCGGGCCTTGACTCCCGCCGGCCCGGGCGGTAAGTAGCCCCGCCGATTTCGAGAGGGAGAACACGTTGGCGAATACCCGTTCGGCCGAGAAGCGCAACCGCCAGGCCCGCCTCCGCCGCACGCGCAACCTGCACGTCCGCACCGGCGTGAGGAGCGCGGTGAAGAAGGTGCGCGAGGCGGTGACCCAGGGCGACGCCGCCCAGGCGAAGCAAGCGCTCCACCAGGCGGCCCGGGTCATCGACCGCGCCGCCTCGAAGGGCGTCCTGCACCGTAACGCCGCCTCACGGAAGATCGCCCGCCTTTCCCGCGCCGTCTCCCAGCTCGGCGCCAAGGCGTAGGGCGGGGCTCGCCCCCCGGCCGCCGGGGGACCGCAGGGGGCTCGTCGCCGGAGGCGCGGAGGCTGGCCGGCGAACCTGGCCCGCCCTCAGGGCTGCTCCAGCCGCTCCACGATCTGGCGGGCCGCCGCCTCGGCGGCGCGCCGGAGCGCCAGGCGCCGGCGCCCCTCGGTGGCGAGCGCATCCACCTCGCCCAGGTAGTCCTCCTGGCGCCGGAGGTGCACCTCGCCCAGCACCCGCTCGCCGGCGAGGAGGCGCGCCTCCACCTCCAGGGTGAGGCGCCAGGTGCTGCCGTTCGGCGATGCCAGCGAGGCGGTGCTCTCGAGCACCGTCCCTTCGAGGTGCGCCGGGGCGCCGTCCCCGCCCGCCGCGCCCCGCCGCGCCAGCTCGTCCCGCAGCGCCGCGCCCAGGAGCGCGCCGGCCTCGGCGTCCGTCGTCCGGTTGGCCAGCGGGCCCACCCTCACCGACTCCGCGCCCGCCGGCATCCGGCCCGCTCCCGCCGTGAAGCCGTAGCCGCAGGCAGCCAGGGCCGGCAGGAGGGCCAGGAGGAGCGCGGGGGGCCGGGTCGGGGTCAGGGTCGGGGTCGGGGCTGGGGTCGGGGCCGGATCTAGCCGACGACGAAGTTCAGGAGCCGCCTGGGGACGAAGACCACCTTGCGCACCGTCTTCCCCGCCAGGTGGGCCTTGACGCGCTCCTCGGCCTCCGCCAGGGCGCGCACCTCGGCCTCGCCGGCCGCCACCGGCGCCTGCACCTCGCCGCGCAGCTTGCCGTTCACCTGCACCGCGATGGTGACGGTTTCGGCGGCCATCAGGGCCGGATCCCAGGTCGGCCAGGGCTCGACGGCCAGTAGCCGCTCCCGGACCGCGGCCCCCCCCACCTCGTGCCACAGCTCCTCGGCGACGTGCGGCGCGAAGGGGGCCAGCAGTGCCGCCACCGCCAGGAGCGCCTCCCGCACCGTCGCCCGCTCGGGCTCGCCCCTGGGCTCGAGGGCGTACAGCTCGTTCACCAGCTCCATGAGGGCGGCGATGCTGGTGTTGAACTTCAGGTCATCCGAGCCGGGGGGATACTGCCTCCCCGGGGCGTCGGGTTGCTGCGGCTGCGCCTCCGCCCGTCGGCGGGCAGAGCCCGCCTCCTCCCCCGCTCGCTCCGGCCCAGCCTCCTCCGGCTGGGCCTGCGAGCTGATCGTGCCGGGGGGATGAGCCCCCCCCGGACCCCCCGCTCGCTCCGGCCCAGCCTCCTCCGGCTGGGCCTGCGCTCGCCAGCCGAAGCCTTCCGTGACCTTCTTGATGGTCCGGTGGGTCCGCCGGCGCAGCTCCAGCCAGTCCCCGCGCGCCCCGGCCAGGGCCGCCTCGGGGGCGGCGAAGCACTCCTGCCGCGCATGGAAGATGCGCCAGACGCGGGAGAGGAAGCGGAACAGCCCCTCCACCTGCTCGTCGGACCAGTCGATGTCCTTCTCCGGCGGGGCGGCGAAGAGGATGAAGAGGCGGATGGTGTCGGCGCCATACTTCTGGACGATGGGCCCGGGGGTGACCACGTTGCCCCAGCGCTTCGACATCTTGCGGCCGTCGGGCCCATTGACGATGCCCTGGGTGACCAACCGTCGGCAGGGCTCGTCCTCCCGGACGAGGCCGAGCTCGTGCATCACCCGGTGCCAGAAGCGGAAGTAGAGCAGGTGCATCACTGCGTGCTCGGGGCCACCCACGTAGACGTCCACCGGCAGCCAGCGCCGGGCCATCTCCGGGTCGAAGGGGCGGGTGGCATCGTGCGGCGAGAGGTAGCGCGCGTAGTACCAGGACGAGTCCACGAAGGTGTCCATGGTCTCGGTCTCGCGCCGGGCCGCCCCGCCGCAGACCGGGCAGGTGGTGTTCACGAACTCCGGTACCTTGGCGAGCGGCGGCTCGCCGGTGCCGGTGATGATGGCCTTCTCCGGCAGGACCACCGGCAGGTCCTTCTCCGG
>DASRTO010000099.1:0-3149 GCA_035655915.1 Anaeromyxobacteraceae bacterium | reverse complement strand
TGGACGCGGTGACGGTCAGGCGCCCGGCCACCGTCCTCAAGGGCGCCAGGGTGCGGCCCGGCGGCATCGCCCTCCTCGCCAACGGGCCCATCGCCCGCGTGGAGATCATCGAGCTCCGGAACCCGCCTCGCCTGGTCCTGGACCTCGACGGGGTGGGCGCGGCGCCGCGCTCGCCGGTCCCCGGCGCGGGCGGCTTCAGCCAGATCCGCTTCGGCCGGGCCGAGGGCAAGGTCCGGGTGGTGCTCGACGCCGACGGGGAGATGCCCCGCTACCAGGTGAAGCGCACCGGCCACGGCCTCCTCGTCTCCACCGCCGGCCTGCAGCCCTCTCCCTCCGGGAGAGGGCACTCGGAGTCCGTGGCCCCCTTGGGGGGTGAGGGCGTCCGCCCCAAGGTAACGCCCCGCGCCAGCATCGCCGACGTCCGCTTCAGCCAGGCCTCTGGCGTGGCCCGCATCGATATCGCCGGCCGGGCCCCGCACGCGGTGACCCGCCCCGACTCGCGCACCCTGGTGCTCACCCTGGAGGGGGCCGAGCTGCCCAAGCGCCTGGAGCGGTCGCTCGACACCGGCTCCTTCGGCGGGCCGGTGACCATGGTGTCGTCCTTCAACCAGCGCTCCACCGGACAGGTCCGCATCGTGGCCAGCCTGCGCGGCGAGGCCACCGACCGGCTGCAGGAGACCCCCGCCGGGCTGGCCTGGACCGTCTCGCCGGGCCAGCCGGAGCGCCCCGCCGGCGCCGAGCCGGTGCTCCTCACCGAGGCCCGCGCCCAGGCGGCCGGCTTCTCCGCCGAGGCGCCCAGCTACGCCCTCTCCGGCGCCCCGCAGCGCCGGGAGTACACCGGGCGGCGCATCACCCTCGACTTCCACGACATCGAGGTCCGGAACCTCCTGCGCCTCATCGCCGACGTCTCCAAGAAGAACATCGTGGTGGCCGACAACGTCACCGGGAAGGTGACGGTCTCGCTGCGCAACGTCCCCTGGGACCAGGCGCTGGACATCGTGCTCAAGGCCAAGGGGCTGGACCGCGAGGAGCTGGGCAACGTCATCCGGGTGGCCAAGGCCGAGGACATCGCCAAGGAGCAGGAGGCCCGCGCCGCGGCCGCCAAGGCGCGCGCCCCGCTGGTCCCGCTCAAGGTCCGGCTCATCCCGGTGAACTTCGCCGCCGCCAAGGACGTGGAGAAGCAGGTGAAGGACGTGCTCACCGAGCGCGGCACCGTCACCGTGGACGAGCGCACCAACGTCCTCATCGTCAAGGACGTGCAGGAGGCGCTGGCCCGGGCCGAGGGGCTGGTGCGCAACCTCGACACCGAGACGCCCCAGGTGCTCATCGAGAGCCGCATCATCGAGGCGGCCTCCAACTTCAACCAGGCCCTGGGCGTGCAGTGGGGCGGCAACGCCAGCTTCACCCAGGCCACCGGCAACCCCTTGCCGGTGACCTTCCCCACCAACGCCGCCGCCACCGGCGCCGCCGGGCAGACCCCCAACGCCGGGACCGCCGGCACCCCCAATTACATCGTGAACCTCCCGGCCGCCATCGGCCAGGGGTCCGGCGGCGGCATCGGCTTCGTCTTCGGGTCGGCCTCCAACGCCTTCAACCTGAACTTGCGCCTCACTGCCCTGGAGAACAGCGGCGTCCTCAAGACCATCTCCGCCCCCAAGATCGCCACCATCGACAACAAGGAGGCGACCATCGGGCAGGGCCTCTCCATCCCCTTCTCGCAGGTGTCGGCCTCCGGCGTGAACACCACCTTCATCGAGGCCAAGCTGGAGCTGAAGGTGACCCCCCACGTCACCGCCGACGGCTCCATCCTCATGAAGATCAAGGCCACCAACAACCAGCCCAACCCCCAGCTCACCGGCGCCAACGGCCAGCCCTCCATCTCCAAGCGCGAGGCCGAGACCTCGGTGCTGGTGAAGGACGGCGACACCACCGTCATCGGCGGCATCTACACCCGCTCCACCTCCGAGAACCGGAGCGAGGTGCCCTTCTTCGGCAAGATCCCCATCCTGGGGTTCTTCTTCCGGTCGACGAGCAACACCGACGACCACACCGAGCTGCTCATCTTCATCACCCCGCGCGTCCTCAACAAGCAGCTGACCGCGGCCGCCGGCGGCACCGGCACGTAGGAGGCCCCATGAAGACCCGCATCCCGCCCCTGCTGGCCCTCGCCGCCCTCCTCGGCTGCATCCAGGAGAACCACGCCTCGCCCGAGTTCATGGGGATCTGCACTAATCCGGCGCCGGACGCGAGCGGTTGCCTGTACTCGCCCACCTGCGACAGCTACGCCCTCTTCACCTACGTCTACGACCCGGCGGCGACCCCCGACCTCCTCGTCCCCATCGAGATGAGGAACCAGCTCGCCGACAACTCCGATCCCTCCTCCGGGCGAGTGAACACCAACGACGCCGTCATCCAGCAGTTCAACTTCGAGTACCTGATCGGGAGCAATACGCCCGTCCTGACCGCATCCGAGAACGTGAGCGTGGTGCTACCGGCCGCCACCACCAAGACGGCCCTGGTGCCGGTGATCCCGGCCAGCCTCAACGCCACCATGAGCGCCCTTCCGGCCGGCACCCAGTTCGTGGTGAACGTGCGGGCGGCCGGCCGGTACGCCGACGAGCGTTACTTCGAGACCGGTCCCTTCAGGGTGCCGGCGGGCGTCGACGTCGTCACGAACATCGTACCGTCGATCACCTGCGCGACCGGTTCGGTCTTGGACGCCTGTCCGCGGTATGGCCAGGCGGGCAGCTACGCCTGCGTCACGCCCTAGCCGCCCCAGCACGCACCCGGCGCCGCCCCGCGCCTTGACGCAGCGGGTGGGGACGGCTAGAACGGGCACGGTCCGCGCGCCGGGAGGCCCGTCGCGACGGGCACTTATCGGAGGGTGAGCCCGCCCCATGGGCTTCCGCGAGCACCTGCAGGAGGTCTGCGACCGCGTCGAAGGCGCCATCGCCTGCTCCCTCATGGGCGTGGACGGCATCGAGGTGGACACCCACCTCGCCGCCGGCGACGACCTCGACGTGAAGTCGCTCCTGGTGGAGTACTCCGGGGTGCTGCGCAGCGCCCGGGAGGCGGCCGAGGTCCACCAGGCCGGGGGCGTCTCCGAGTTCACCGTCTCCACCGACCGGCTCACCGCGGTGGCCAGGCTG
>DASRTO010000098.1:0-2429 GCA_035655915.1 Anaeromyxobacteraceae bacterium | reverse complement strand
GGCCCCGGACGGCGCCGCGGCCTCGGGCCCCAACGGCGCCGCCGGCCCGGCCTCGCCCCCGCCGGTGGCGGCCCAGGGCGCGCCCGAGGCGACCGAGGAGGTCGAGGGGGTACTGCAGGCCAACGGCAAGGGCAGCGGCTTCTTGCGCGACCCGCGGCGCAGCTACGTCCCGCAGCCCCTCGACGTCGAGGTCCCGCGCTGGCTGGTGGAGAAGACCCACCTGCAGCCGGGCGTCCTGGTGAAGGGGCTGGCGGCGGTGCGGAACACGAAGCGGGTCCTCACCCGCGTCGACGCGGTGGAGGGCACCGACCCGCTGGCGGTGGCGCGCCGCACCCACTTCCACAACCTGACCGCTACCGACCCCACCGAGCGGCTGGTCATGGAGACGCGCTCCGACGAGCTGGTCGGGCGGGTCCTGGACCTGGTGGCCCCCATCGGCCTGGGGGCGCGCGGCCTCATCACCTCGCCGCCCAAGGCCGGCAAGACCATCATGCTGCAGCGCATCGCCCAGGCCATCACCGCCAACCGCCCCGACGTGCACCTCATGGTGCTCTTGGTCGACGAGCGCCCCGAGGAGCTCACCGACATGCGCCGCAACGTCAAGGGAGAGGTGGTGGGCTCCTCCAACGACCGGCCGGCCGAGGAGCACCTGCACACCGCCGAGATGGCGCTGGAGCGGGCCCGGCGCCTGGTGGAGGGCGGGCGCGACGTGGTGGTGCTGCTGGACTCCATCACCCGGCTGGCCCGCGCCTACAACCGGGAGATCGAGTCCTCCGGCCGCACCCTCACCGGCGGCGTGGACAGCCGGGCCCTGGAACGCCCCAAGCGGCTCTTCGGCGCGGCCCGCAAGGCCGAGGAGGGCGGCTCGCTGACCATCATCGCCACCGCCCTGGTGGACACCGGCTCCCGCATGGACGAGGTCATCTTCGAGGAGTTCAAGGGCACGGGGAACATGGAGGTGGTGCTGTCCCGCGCCCTGGCCGAGCGGCGCATCTTCCCGGCCATCGACATCAACGCCTCCGGCACGCGCAAGGAGGAGAAGCTCTTTTCCCCGAAGGAGATCGAGAAGATCCGCAAGCTGCGCGGGGCGCTCGCCTCCCTGAAGCCGGTGGAGGCCATGGAGCGGCTGCTGAAGAAGCTCGCCGAAACCGGGACCAACGAGGAGTTCCTGTCCGGCCTGTGAGCGGATGTGCGGGGCCGTCCCTCATCCGCGGGGCATCGTCCCTCGGGTGGGGGGCATGGTCCCTCGGGCGAGGGGCAGGGCACGTCGCGCGAGTCCACGATATGATGGCCTGGTCGGGGGGCCGTAGCGGAGGAATCGCCATCTCGACCACCACGCCCGACCGCGTCCTCATCGTCGACGACGACGAGCTGATCCTGCGCGCCCTGTCGCGCATCCTGGAGGCCTCCGGCTACCAGCCGCGCTGCTACCTGCAGCCGGAGGAGGCGCTGGCGGCGATCGAGGCCGATCGCCCCACCGTGATCATCTCCGACTACATGATGCCGGGGATGGACGGGGTGAGCTTCCTCAAGCAGGCCCGGAGCCGCGCCCCGCACGCGGTGCGCATCCTGTGCACCGCCGCCGAGGACTTCCGGGTGGCCCTGCAGGCGGTGAACTCCGGCGAGGTCTACCGCATCATCTCCAAGCCCTGGCACCAGCAGGAGCTCCTGGCCACCGTCCACCAGGCCGCCGAGTCGGCCCGGCTGCGCCGGGAGAACGAGCGCCTGACCGCCGAGGTGCAGCGCCAGAACGCGCAGCTGCGCGACGTCAACCTGAACCTCGAGGAGAAGGTGCGCCAGCGCACCCAGGCGCTGCTGGAGGGGCTCATCGCCGCCCTCGACTACCGCGACGCCGAGACCCAGTGGCACTCGCGACGGGTTTCGCTCTACGCCCGCCGGCTGGCGACCCAGCTGGGCGTCACCGAGCCGGAGCTCACCATCGTCGAGCACGGGGCGCTCCTGCACGACATCGGCAAGATCGGCGTACGGGACCGGGTGCTGCTGAAGCCGGCCGCGCTCTCCCCCGACGAGTGGGTCGAGATGAAGCGCCACCCCGAGCTGGGCTGGGCGCTCTTGCAGCGGGTCGACTACCTGCGGCCGGCCTCCATCGTGGTGCTGCAGCACCAGGAGAAGTGGGACGGCAGCGGGTACCCGGCGGCCCTCAAGGGAGAGGAGATCGGCATCGGGGCGCGCGTCTTCCACGTGGTCGACACCCTCGACGCCATCACCAGCGACCGCCCCTACCGCCGCGCCCGGGGTTTCGCCGAGGCCCGGGCCGAGATCGTCCGCTGCCGCGGCACGCAGTTCGACCCCCGGGTGGTGGACGCCTTCCTCTCCATCCCCGAGGAGGAGTGGGAGCGCATCCGCCTGGACGTGGAGACGGTGGCGGTGCTGTCGGCCGACCTGGCCGAGAAGCCGCCCGGCCTGGA
>DASRTO010000097.1:0-9305 GCA_035655915.1 Anaeromyxobacteraceae bacterium | reverse complement strand
CAGCTCGCCGCTGAGCCGCTCGTTCTCGGCCAGGAGCCGTACCGCCTCCACCGCCCGCCGGACCGCCGAGAGCAGCTCCTCGGTCTCGAAGGGCTTGCGGAAGTAGTCGTAGGCCCCGGCCTTCATGGCCTCCACCGCCTGGCGCTCCGAGCCGTGGGCGGTAATGACCACCACCCGCGGGGCCGGGGCGCGCCCCGAGAGCCGGCGCAGGAGCTCCATGCCGTCCATCCGCGGCATGCGCAGGTCGGCGATCACCAGCGGGCAGGGCGCGGCCTCGAAGCGGTGGAGCGCCTCCTCCCCGTCGGCGGCCTCGCCGACCTCCAGGCCCTCCGACTCCAGGATCTCGCGGAGCGTGTAGCGGACCCCGGCGTCGTCGTCGACCACCAGCACCCGCGCCCTGGGGGCGCCGCCCGGGGCGGAGGCGGTCAACGTCCCTCCCCGGAAGCGCGGGCCGGCGCCGGCACCCCGGCCGCGGGGGTGGCCTCGCCGGCCGCGGGCAGCCTGAGCTCGGCCGAGAGCCCCCCGCCCGGCCTGGCCGACAGGGCGATCTCGCCGCCGTGCTGCCGGGCCAGGGCCCGGGCCACGGTGAGGCCGATCCCCGAGCCGCGCGGCTTGGTGGTGACGCCGGCCTCGAAGACCCGCTCGCCCAGCCAGGGGTCGAGCCCCGGGCCCCGGTCCAGCACCGAGAGCGCCGCCCCGCCGCCGCCGAGGGAGCCCACCTCGATCTCCACCTCGCTCCCCTCCGCGCTCGCCTCCAGGGCGTTCTGTACCAGGTTGACCAGGACCTGCTTCACCTTGCGCGGGTCGCAGCGGCCGGCGGCCTCCCCTCGAACGGCCAGCGACACGCCGCGCTCGTGGGCCAGCCCTTCGTGGAGCGCCGCCACCTCCCGGGCCAGCGCCCCCAGGTCCACCCGCCCCAGCGCCAGCGGCACCAGCGGGCGGGAGAAGTTGAGGAACTCGTCGAGGATGGCCTGCATGCGGTCCACCTCGCGGCGAAGCACCGAGAGCCGCTCGGCCGCCTTGCCGGCGACGTCGGGCGCCAGGAGGCCCCCGAGCCCCTTCACGCTGGCGAGGGGGTTCTTGAGCTCATGGGCGATCTCGGCGGAGAGCGCCGACAGCTCCTCCACCCGCTCCGCGTGCAGGCGCAGCGACTCCTGCTGGGCCCGCAGCGCCTTGCGCAGCATGCCGTCGAAGACCGAGCGGACCGCCCGCCCCACGCCGGCGCCGCCCACCACCATGAAGGCCAGCAGGGCCGCCGCCGTCCAGCTCCTGGCCGGGGAGCCCCAGGCGGGCCCGAAGGCCGCAAGGTGCAGGAACGAGGCCCAGCCCGACTGCTCCAGGACGGGAAGGGCCATCAGGGCGGCGGCCTGGAAGGCGACGAAGCCCAGGAGCAGCGGCGGCCCCACCGAGACGCCGCAGACGATGGCCAGCAGGACCGCGGCGGGGAGGATGGGGCTCGAGAGCCCCCCGGTGACCCACGCGAGCAGCATCTGGGCCACCACGCCCACGCCCAAGTTCAGGGGGATGGACCAGGCGCCGAAGCCGCGGCGGCGGTAGCGCACCGCCTCGAAGGCGAAGAAGGCCATGAGCGCAGCCATGACCGGGAGGAGCAGGGAGCGGCGCCATAGGGCCGGATCGACCAGCGCGGCCCAGGTGCCGAGGGCGAACACCACCGGGATGATCACCAGGCGCGCTCCCACCATGGCCCCGAAGAGGCGCGACAGCTCCTGGCGCTGGATCTCGTCGAAACCGGGGGGCGGCGGCGTGGCCATCTCGTCCGCCCCTGCCGGGCGGCGCCCAACTGTACGCCGGCCGGCGGCGCGGCGCACGCGCCCGGGCGAGAGGTTCACGGCGAGCGTCCCACGGCGCGGTCCAGCGACACCCGGGCCCGGCCCAGGCGAGCGCGGGCGTCGGCCAGGCCCACCTCGGCCTGGAAGAGCCGGTCATTGGCGTCGATGACCTCGATGGAGCCGGCCACGCCGGCGCCGAAGCTGCGGCGGGCGCTGGCGGCCGCCTCGGCGGCGGCCTCCTGCTGGCGCTCGCCGAGCCGCACCCGCTCGCGGGCCACCGCCACGTCGCGGACCGCGTTCTGGACCTCCTCCCCGACCTGGAGGCGCTCCAGGGCCCGGGCCGCCTCGGCGCCGGCGAGCGCGGCCTCGGCCTGCCGAGCCTTGCCGTAGCGGTAGCCTCCGTCGTAGAGCGGCCAGGCGAGGTCGACGGTGACTCGCCAGCCGTCCTTCTGGCCGGTGGGGTAGGGGACGTCGGCGGCGAAGATCGAGCCCGAGGCCGAGAGCTGGGGCGCCCAGCGCCAGCGGGCCGAGTCGAGCTGGCGGCTGGCCGAGCCCACCTCGGCCTCGCGGGCGCGCAGCTCGGGGCGGCGCGAGAGCGCCTCGCCCACCAGCGCTTCCGGGTCGAGGCCGGCGCCCGCCGCCTCCGCCGGAAGCGTGACCCGCACCGGGCCGGAGCGCCCCAGGAACACCCCCAGCGCCAGCCGGGCGCGCTCCAGCTCCGACCGGGCCTGCACCAGCTCGCTCTCCCGGCGGGCGGTGACGGTGCGGGCCTGCAGGACCGAGAGCGGGGCGGCGGTGCCGGCGCTCACGGCGCGGCGGGCGCTCTGCTCCTGCTCCTGGGCCGCCGCCACCGCCCGCTCCGAGGCGGCCACGATCTCCTCCCCCATGACCGCCAGCCAGGCCGATCCGGCGAAGGCGGCGCGGATGTCGAGGCGCGCCGCCTCGGCCGAGGCCTGGGCCGCCTCGGAGGCCTGGCTGGCCGCGCCCAGGTCGAACCAGGCGCTGGGGAGGAGGAGCGGCACCCTGAGCCCCGCCCCGCCCTGCCAGGCCTCGAGCGGCTGGATGTAGACCTGCGGGCGGCCGGGCAGGCCGAAGATGGCCTGGTCGCTGTTGCGGGTGTAGCTCCCGGTGGCGGAGAGAGTGGGGATGAGCGCCGAGGCGGCCTGTCGCACCACCGCCCGCGCCTCATCGGCCCGGGCCCGCGCCTGGGCCAGGGTCAGGTTCTGCGAGTCCAGCTCGCGGAGCGCGTCCGCCAGCGCCAGGGCGGGCGGAGGCGGTGGCGTCCCGTCCGGGGCGGCGAGAAGGGCGGCGGCGAGGGCGGCGGCGAGTGTCGGCATGGCGTCTCCTGCGCGGGCGATGGCCCGCGACGAGACGCTGAGCAAGTACGGTGCCGCGGCCGCCGGCTCGTAGCCGGCCGTCCTGGCTCGGCGACGGCGCGCTCAGCCGGAGACGGGTGTTCGGAAGCCCGAACCCGACCGTCGGAAGACCTTACAGGTGCCGCCCCGCCAGGGAACGCCGCCGCGCCGGGCTCCGTGGAACAACACGGTTCCGCGGCGGGCACGCCGTTCGCAAGAGCCCCGGGCGTCGCCGTCTCCCGGCGGGCAAAGGAGCGTCTGGCATGCGTCGCAAGGCCATCCTCTTCGGCGTGCTGGCCCTGGTCCTGGGGGGTCTGGTCGCCCTGCGCCTGCGCGCCCAGGCGGTCGCCCGCGACGCCCCACCGGGGGGGTCGGGCGAGATCGAGGGCACGGAGGTGAACCTCTCGGCCCGCATCACGGCGCGGGTCGAGTCGCTGGCGGTGAAGAAGGGACAGCCGGTGAAGGCCGGCGACCTCCTGGTGAAGCTGGACTGCTCCGACCAGGAGGCGGCGATGCGCGAGTCGGAGGCCCGGGCGCTCTCGGCCCGGGCCCAGGCCGCGGCCGCCTCGGCCAACGTGGACGCCTCCCGGCGCAGCCAGGAGGCGGCGGCGGCCTCGCGGGCCGCCGCCCGGGCGCAGGCCGAGGCGCTGGCGGCCCAGCGCGACGCGGCGGCGCGCAAGGCCAAGCGCCTGGAGTCGCTCACCGACGACGTCTCGCTGGAGGCCCGCGACCAGTCCCGGGCCGGTGCCGACGCCCTGGGACGGCAGGTGGAGGCCGCCGAGGCCCAGGCCCGGGCCAGCGCCGAGCAGGCCCGCGCCGCCGAGAACGCCATCCGCGCCTCGGGGGCGCAGGCCGCCGCGGCGGAGGCCAGCGTCAAGGCCGCCGAGGAGGCCGCGGCCCGCTCCCGGCTGCTGGCGGAGGAGTGCCTGGTGAAGGCCCCGCGCGGCGGGCTGGTGGACGACCTGCCCCACGAGCCCGGCGAGCTGGTGGCGGCCGGGCAGCCGCTGGCGCGGCTGGTGGACCTCTCGGTGGTCAAGGCCATCTTCTACCTGCCCAACGCCGAGGTGGGGGCGGCCCGGCCGGGCGGGCGGGCGCTGGTGGTGGCCGACGCCTGGCCCGGCGAGACCTTCGAGGGCACGGTGGCCACCGTCTCGGCGGAGGCCGAGTTCACCCCGCGCAACATCCAGACCCGCAGCGACCGCGACCGCCTGGTCTACCCGGTGGAGGTGCGCCTCCCCAACCCGGCTGGCAAGCTCCGCCCCGGGATGCCGGTGCAGGTGACACTGCCCCGGGAGAAGTGACCATGGCCGACGCCATCCAGGGCCAGCCGGCCGCCCCGGCGCTGGAGGCGCGCCGGATGGAGAAGCGCTTCGGCGAGGTCCGGGCGCTCGAGGGCCTCTCCTTCCAGGTCCGGGAGGGAGAGCTCTTCGGCCTGGTCGGCCCGGACGGCGCCGGCAAGACCACCGCCATCCGGGCCCTGGCCGGGCTCCTCGACCTCGACGCCGGCGAGGCGCGGGTGCTGGGCCGGGACCCCCGCGCCGCCGGGGCGGCGGTGCGCGAGGCCATCGGGCTCATGCCCCAGCAGTACAGCCTCTACCGCGACCTCACCGTGTGGGAGAACCTCAAGTTCTTCTCGCGCCTGAACGCGTTGCCCCGCGCCGAGTTCAGGGGGCGGTCGCAGCGGCTGCTGGCCATCACCCGCCTCGATCGCTTCCTGGGCCGCCGCGCCGACCAGCTCTCCGGCGGCATGTACAAGAAGCTGGCGCTGGCGTGCGCCCTGCTCCACCAGCCGCGGGTGCTCATGCTCGACGAGCCCACCAACGGGGTGGACCCGGTGTCGCGCCGCGAGCTGTGGGCGCTGCTCCACGAGTTCGTGCACGGGGGCATGGCGGTCCTCATCTCCACCCCCTACATGGACGAGGCCGAGCGCTGCGACCGGGTCGGGCTGACCCACCGCGGCCGGCTGCTGCTGGAGGGGGCGCCGCGCCAGCTCCTGGCCGGGTTCGAGGAGGAGGCCTTCGAGGTCTCGGGCGGGGACCGCGACCGGCTGGACCAGGTGCTGGCCGGGCTGCCCGAGGTGCACGCCGCCTCGCCGGCGGGGTCGCGGCTGCGGGTGGACCTGGCGCGGGGCGGCGCCGACCGGGTGCGGGAGGCCATCCGGCCCCTGGGCGCCGAGCTGCGCTCGGTGGCGCCGGGCTTCGAGGACCTGTTCCTGTCGCGCATCCGGGCGGAGGGGCGATGAACGGGACCTCCATCGTGGCCGACCGCCTGAGCCGCCGCTTCGGCGACTTCACCGCGGTGGACCAGGTGACCTTCGAGGTCTCCCGCGGCGAGATCTTCGGCTACCTGGGCGCCAACGGCGCCGGCAAGTCCACCACCATCCGCATGCTCACCGGGCTGCTCGCCCCCTCGAGCGGCCGCGGCGAGGTGGCAGGCCACGACGTGGCCCGGGAGCCAGAGGCCGTCAAGTCCTCCATCGGCTACATGTCGCAGAAGTTCTCGCTCTACCTGGACCTGCCGGTCCGGGAGAACCTGCTCTTCTTCGGCGGCGCCTACGGCCTCTCCGGGAAGGCGCTCCAGGCCCGGGTCGACGAGGTCCTGGACCTCACCGGCCTGCGCGACCTCCAGGGCGCCCTCACCGGCTCGCTCCCCGGCGGCATCCGGCAGCGGCTGGCGCTGGCCTGCTCCATGCTGCACCGGCCGGAGGTGGTCTTCCTCGACGAGCCCACCGCCGGGGTGGACCCGGTGGCGCGGCGGGCCTTCTGGCGCCTCATCCGCGACCTGGCGCACGAGGGCACCACCGTCTTCGTCACCACCCACTACCTCGACGAGGCCGAGTACTGCCGGCGCATCGGGCTCATGGTGGACGGGAAGCTGGTGGCGCTCGACACCCCGGCCGCGCTCAAGCGGACCTGGGTGCCCGATCGCGTGCTGCTGGCGCGGGGCCAGCGGCTGGCGGCCGCGGCGGCGGCCCTGGCCGGACGGCCGGGCGTGCGGGCGGTGGAGCCCTTCGGCTCTGGCCTGCACGTGCGGGTCGAGCCCCGGGCCTGGAGCGCCGAGTCGGTGCGGGCGGCGCTCGTCGCCGCCGGCGCCGAGGGAGCGGAGGTGGAGGAGACCGAGGCCACCCTGGAGGACGTCTTCCTGGCGGTGGCCGGGCGCGCCGGCGCCGCGGAGGCCGCATGACGCGCGGCGCGGGCGCGGAGCGGGCGCGGCGCTTCCTGGTGCGGGTGGGGGCCATGGCCTCCAAGGAGGCGCTCCACATCCGCCGCGACCCGCGCACGCTGGCGCTGGGGCTGGTGATGCCGGTGGTGATGCTGCTGCTCTTCGGATACGGGGTCTCCTTCGACCTGGAGCGCGTCCCGCTGGCGGTGGCGGACCTGGACCGGAGCCCGGCCTCGCGGGAGCTGGTGCGGACCTTCCTGGCCCCCGGGGAGTTCGCCCTGGCGCGGGAGGCGGCCGCCGACGAGGCCGAGGAGATCTTCCGGCGGCGCGAGGCGCTGGCGCTGCTGGCCATCCCCGCCGAGTACGGGCGCGACCTCGCCCGCGGGAAGGCGGCCGGGGTGCAGCTGCTGGTGGACGGCTCCGACGCCGTCACCGCCAACCAGGTCCTGGCCAAGGCCGAGGCCATCGCCCTGGCGGTCTCCGGGCGGCAGGCGGCCGCCGCCGGGGTGGCCGGGGCCCCTCCGCTCACGGTGAAGATGTGGACCCGCTACAACCCGGAGGGGCGCTCGGCGGTCTTCATCGTGCCCGGGATGGCCGCCTACCTCATGGCCATCGCCGCGGTGATGCTCACCGCCCTGGCGGTGGCCGGGGAGTGGGAGCGAGGCTCGATGGAGCAGCTCTTCGCCTCGCCGGTGGGCCGGCTGGAGATCATCCTGGGGAAGCTCCTCCCCTACCTGGCCCTGGGGATGCTCCAGCTCCTGCTGGTGCTGGCGGTGGGGAGCAACGCCTTCGACGTCCCGGTGCGGGGCGCGCCCTGGGTGGTGTTCCTCATGGGAATGCTGTTCCTGGTGGGGATGCTGGGGCAGGGCCTGCTCATCTCGGTCCTATCCAAGAACCAGCTGGTGGCCACCCAGGCCGGGGCGCTCTCCTCGCTGCTGCCCTCGCTCCTGCTCTCGGGGATGCTGGTCCCCATCGAGAACATGCCGGTGCCGCTGCAGGCGCTGTCGCGGATCATCCCGGCGCGCTACCTGGTTCACGCGCTGCGGGACGTCATGCTCAAGGGGACCGGCCTGGGCGGGCTCTGGACCGACGCGCTGGCGATGGCGATCTTCGCCGCCGCGGTGCTGGGGATCGCCACCGCCCGGTTCAAGCGGAGGGTGGCGTGATGGCGGCGATCACCGGCGTCGAGCCGCGGCGGGGGACGAGCCCCCGCCCTACGGGTGGTAGGGCGGGCCCTTGCGGCCCGCCGGCGGCAGCGCCGCCGGATCCACCCGCGGGAGCGCGGCCATGAGCGCGAACGGCGAGCCCTCCCGCGGGCTAGGGCGCACCCAGTACCTGGCGGTGGTCCGCAAGGAGGTGCTGCAGACCCTGAGGGACCGCCGCATCATGTTCATGCTGGTGGCCGCGCCGCTCATCCAGACGGTGGTGCTGGGCTTTGCCGTGAACTTCGAGGTCGACCGGGTGCCCACCGCGGTCGCCGACATGGACCGCAGCGCCCGCAGCCGCGAGCACCTCCGGCGACTGCTCGCCGACGAGACGCTGCGCCGCGCCGCCGACGCGCCCTCGGCCGAGGCCGCCGTGGAACTCATCGACCAGGACCGCGCCGCGGCGGCGGTGGTGATCCCGCCGCGGCTCGGCGCCGACCTGGCCGCCGGCCGCCCCGCCGAGGTGCAGGTGGTGCTCGACGGCACCGATCCCAACCGCGCCAACGTGGCCGCCGGCGCGGCGGCGCGCTACTTCGGCGAGGTGGGGCAGGCGCTGGCCGTCGAGCGCCTGGCGGCGCGGGGCCTGCCCGCGCCGGGGCGGGTCGACCTCCGGCCGCGCGTGCTCTTCAACCCCAGCCTCAAGACCCCGCCCTACATCATCCCCGGCATCCTGGCGATGCTGCTCATCATCGTCACCACCATCGTCACCGCCATGGGCCTGGCCCGCGAGCGCGAGGTGGGGACGCTGGAGCAGGTGATGGTGACCCCCATTCACCCGCTGTGGCTGCTGGCCGGCAAGATGACGCCCTTCGTGGTCATCGGCCTCTTCGACGTGCTCCTGCTGCTGGCGGCCGGGACCTGGATCTTCGAGGTCCCCATCCGCGGCAGCTTGCTGGTGCTGGGGCTGGGGACCCTGCTCTACCTCCTCACCACCCTGGGGACCGGGCTGCTCATCTCCACCGTCTCCCAGACGCAGCAGCAGGCCTTCCTGGGCGGCTTCCTCTTCGTGCTGCCGGCGGTGCTCCTCTCCGGGATCATGACCCCCATCCACTCCATGCCGCCCTGGATGCAGGCCATCACCCGGCTGAACCCGCTCCGCTACTACGCCGAGCTGAACCGCGCCAACCTCATGAAGGCCGCCGGCTTCGCCGAGGTGTGGCCGCAGATGCTGGCCCTGGCGGTGTTCGGGGCCACCATCTTCGGGCTGGCGACCTTGCGGTTCCGGAAGCGGATGGCGTGATCTCGCCGGCCGCCTCCGGCGGCCACCTAGAGCCGCCGGTGGGACAGCGCCGGCAGCTCCCGCCGCACCTGTGCCAGCCGCTCGCGGCGGAATGGGGCCACGCACACGCCCTCGCCGTCGGGACAGCGCGCCAGCACCACGCCCCAGGGGTCCACGATCATGGCGTTGCCGAAGGTGACCCGGTTGGCCGAGTGGCGCCCCACCTGCGCCGGCGCCAGTACGTAGCACAGGTTCTCTACCGCTCGGGCCCGCACCAGCACCTCCCAGTGGTCCTTGCCGGTGTAGAGGGTGAAGGCGGCCGGGATGGTGACGATCTCGGCGCCCTGCTCGGCGAGCTTGCGGTAAAGCTCCGGGAAGCGCAGGTCGTAGCAGACGGTGAGGCCCACCCGGCCCAGTGGCGTGGCCGCCACCGCCGGGCGGTCGCCGGGCAGGACCGTCTCCGACTCGGCGTAGCGGGCGCCGTCGGGGATGGCGACGTCGAAGAGGTGGATCTTGCGGTAGCTGGCGAGGACCGAGCCGTCGTCGCCGAGGAGCACGCTGGTGTTGGCGGTCT
>DASRTO010000096.1:0-10482 GCA_035655915.1 Anaeromyxobacteraceae bacterium | reverse complement strand
ACGAAGCGCTGCCCCTGCTGCCAGTTGGCGACGATCTCCAGCTCCACCCGGGTGCCGTGCTCCTGGTGCCACGCCTCGAGGGTCTCGTCGCGGGTGACCACCGGGTTGTTCTTGCGGGTGTCGATCTGGATGTCGAAGTCGTGGGCCGGCTTGCCCTTGCCCACCCGCGAGATGACGTGGATGGGCTGCCCGGTGGTGAGCTGGCCGTACATGGCGGCGGCGCTGATGCCGATGCCCTGCTGGCCGCGGGCCTGCTTCAGCCGGTGGAACTTGGAGCCGTAGAGCAGCTTGCCGAAGATCTTGGGCACCTGGGCCTTGACGATGCCAGGGCCGTTGTCCTCCACCACCACCACGAACTTCCCCTCGCCCTTGGTGAGATCGCCCTCCCCCTTGGTCCCGAGCCCCAGGTCGCGGACCTCCACGGTGAGCTCCGGCAGGATGCCGGCCTCCTCGCAGGCGTCGAGCGAGTTGTCGACCGCCTCCTTGATGGTGGTGAGGAGCGCCTTGGAGGGGTTGTCGAAGCCGAGCAGGTGCCGGTTCTTGGTGAAGAACTCGGAGATGGAGATCTCCCGCTGCTTCGACGCCATCTGCTCGGCGGTGGCGCGGCGGGCGCGGCGCGACGGCTCCTCGGCCTCCGGCGCCGGCTCGGGCTCCGGCGGGGGCACCAGCACCGGCACCGGGCGCGCCTTCCCCCTTACGGGCCCGGCCGCTTCCCTGGCCGGCGCGGGGGCGACCTTGGCGCCCTTTCCCGCCGGGGCCGGGGGCGCGGCCGCCTTGACCGCGGTGGCCTTCGCCGGCCCCGGAGCCCTGGCGCCTCGCGGCGGCGCCGCCTCGGGCCTGCCCGGCCTTCCCTTCGCCCTCGGCGCCTCCGGCTGGCGCGGAACGAGGTCGAGCTGCTTCGCCGCTGCACGCGTCATGGCCTTCCCCTTCGCCCTCGCCGCCGCCACCCTGGCCTTCCTGGACCCCATTCGACGGCCTACCCCCGCGATATCGCTCGATTCCCTCTAGCACGGGAAGGGCCCCCGGGCGAGGAAACCGCCGCCCGCGGCGGTGTCTCGCAGCCTTCCTTTTTCCTTCATGTTTCTTAGCTATTAGCGTGCCGGGTTTGGGTTTGACCGCGGGGCGGCGGTGGTTATCCTCCCGCCATGGCCTGGAACGAGACGACACAGACGCGCGGCATGCAGCCGCAGAAGCTCCGCGGCGTGGGCCGCAACTACGTGAAGACCGCCATGCTCATGGCCTTCCTCATCGCGGTGCTGGCCATCGGCGGCAACGCCTGGGGCGGCTCCCAGGGGATGCTGCTCTTCGGGAGCATCGGCCTGGTCATCAACTTCTTCATGTACTGGTTCTCGGACCGGATCGCGCTCATGGCGCACCGGGCCCAGCCGGTGACGCGCCAGCAGGCGCCCGAGCTCTACGAGATGGTGGAGCGGCTCACCCGCAAGGCCGGCATGCCCATGCCGCGGGTGTTCGTCATCCCCTCCGAGACCCCCAACGCCTTCGCCACCGGGCGCAACCCCTCCCACGCGGCGGTGGCGGTCACCGAGGGCATCATGCGCATGCTCGACCGGCGCGAGCTGGAGGGGGTGCTGGCCCACGAGATCTCCCACGTGCGCAACCGCGACGTGCTCATCGCCACCATCGCCGCCGCCGTGGCCGGCCTGGTGAGCTCGCTGGGCCACGTCATCCAGTGGGGCGCCATCCTCGGCGGCGTCGGGGGCCGCTCCGACGACGACGACCGCGGCTCCGTCCTCGGGGCCCTGGCCTGGGCCATCCTGGCCCCCATCGTAGCCCTGCTCATCCAGCTGGCCGTCTCCCGCTCCCGCGAGTACGCCGCCGACGCCTCGGGCGCGGAGCTCGTGGGCGATCCCGACCCGCTGGCCGGGGCGCTCCTCAAGCTCCAGCAGGGGAACGAGATCCGGCCCTACGAGTACGCCGGCCCGGCCACCGCCCACCTCTTCATCGTGAACCCGCTCCACGGCTTCGCCGGGAAGGCCATGTCGCTCTTCTCCACCCACCCGCCCATTGAGGAGCGGGTGCGGCGGCTGCGCGAGATGCGGCGGGGGATCCGCTACGCCTGACGGCCGCTCGCCCGGCGGGGGTGACGGCCCGCGGTGGAGCCGCCCGCAGTCGCTTACCGCGAGCCCACCGAGCTAGCGATCGTGGCGACCGGGCACGGCTGTGATGTACGAGGCCGTTCCCCCGATCGAGCGCCAGCGTCACGCCCGCACCGAGGTCTCGGCGACGGCCCGGGCCGGCTCCTGCACGCCCATCCGCGAGAGCGGCACCGCCACGCCCAGGCTCACCCAGGTCCAGAGCGCCACCCACACCAGCAGGATGAAGGCCGCGGGCACGGGGCCGGTGGCCAGGCGGCGGGGGCGCGGCGCGAAGAGCGGCCTTCGGCTCCGGGCGGCGGTGGCGGGGCTCGACAGGGTCGGGGCGACGGCGGCGGCGGGGACGGCGACGGTCTTCATCATGGCTTCCTCCATAACCGGCTTATGCCGATTTGACGGTTACAAGGTAGCCGGCTACACTTAACCTGTCAAGCGCAATTAGAAGGTTAATATGAGCTCGTCCCACCAACACGAAAAAACGTGGGTTTTCGAGCTGATGGGCGGCCGCCTGGCCCTGGACTTCACCAACACCGTGAGCGGCAAGCGCCTGGTGGCGCCCATCGAGCGGCTGAACGCCTACCCGGACCTCGTCTCCTGGGGCCGCCAAGTGGGAGCGCTCGACGCCGCGCAGGCCCGCCGCCTCCTCTCCGAGGCCGACCGCGATCCGGACGCGGCGGCGCGCGCGCTGCGCGAGGCCATCGACTTCCGCGAGGCGCTCTTCCGGGCCTTCCGCGCCGTGGCCGAGGGGGCTCCGCCCGCGGCCGAAGACCTCGACCACCTGAGCCGGGTGCTCCAGCGGGGCCGCTCCCGGGAGCGGCTGGTGTGCCGGGGCGCAGCCTGCGCGCTCGGCTGGCCCGAGGACGACGCCTCGCTGGACCGGATGCTGTGGCCGGTGGCGCGATCGGCGTCCGACATCCTCACCACCGGGCAGGCCTCGCGGGTGCGCCTGTGCGAGGCCACCGCCACCGACGGCTGCGGCTGGCTGTTCCTCGACGAGACGCGCAACCGCTCCCGCCGCTGGTGCTCCATGAGGGACTGCGGCAACCGGGCCAAGGCGCGCCGCCACTACCGGCGGCGCCGCGCCGAGGGCTGAGAGAGCGTGGATCTTCTGGTCCGGTGAGCCGGCTCGGTCACGGGTTCAGCACGATCTTGCCGAACTGGGCCCGGCTCGAGAGCAGCTCCTGCGCCCGCGCCGCCTCCGAGAGCGGCAGCACCCGGTCCAGCACCGGCCTGAGCTTCCCCTGCTCGAGGAAGCGGAGCACCTGGAAGAGCTCTCCCTTCGATCCCATGGTGGAGCCCAGCACCGAGAGCTGCCGGTAGAACACGTGGCGCAGGTCGGTGGGCGGATCCCACCCGGTGGTGGCGCCCACGGTGACGAGCCGCCCCCCGCTTACCAGGCTGAGGAGCGACCTCTCCCAGGTCTTCTTGCCCACGTGCTCGAAGACCACGTCCACGCCCCGCCGGCCGGTGAGGGCCTTCACCCGGGAGAGGAAGTCCTCGGTCTCGTAGTTCACGGCGTGGTCCGCCCCCAGGGCCAGCGCCTTGCGGCACTTCTCGTCGCTCCCGGCGGTGGCGATGACGGTGGCCCCGAGGAGCCTGGCGATCTGCACCGCCGCGCTCCCTACGCCGGAGCCGGCCGCCTGGACCAGGACCGTCTCGCCGGCCCGCAGCCCGGCTCGCGCCACCAGGGCGTGCCAGGCGGTGAGGAACACCAGCGGCACGCAGGCCGCCTCGTCGAAGGAGAGGTTCCCCGGCTTGGGCAGGACGTTGGCGGCCGGGACCGCCAGGCGCTCGGCGTAGCCGCCGGAGACGTGCTCGCCCAGGATGGCGTAGCGGCGACAGCCGTTGTCCAGGCCGGAGAGGCACATCTCGCAACGGCCGCATGAGACGCCGGGGTTCAGCACCACCTCGTCCCCGGCGGCGACCCCGGCCACGCCCGGCCCCACCGCCTCGACCACCCCGGCCACGTCCGAGCCCGGAACGTGCGGCCACTCCAGGGCCAGCCCCGGCCAGCCGCGGCGCACCCACACGTCGAGGTGGTTCAGCGCCACCGCTCGGACCCGCACCACCACCCGCCCTGGCCCGGCCTCCGGGTCGGGCAGCTCCTCCAGCCTCAGCACCTCCGGGCCGCCGTGGGCCCGCATGGTCACCGCCTTCATGGTCGCGCCTCCCGAGCGCCGGTCATGATCCCACGTCCCGCCCTGGTGGTGGGCGCGCCGGGCCCGGCCCCCGGTGGGGGTCCGGTCACGCCAGTTTCGTTGCGGGCGCCGGCGCGGCGGACTAGCAAGGGTTCATGAAGTCCTCGTTCCTGGCGTTTCTCCTCGGCGCCTCGTCGCTCAAGGTCGGCGACCGGGCTCCCGACTTCACCCTCCCCGACACCGACGGCAAGCCCGTCACCCTGTCGAAGCTCCTGCAGCAGGGTCCGGTGATCCTGGCCTTCTACGTGAAGGCCTTCACCCCCGGCTGAACAAAGGAAGTCCAAGCGTACCGGGACCGGTATGCCGACGTCGACAAGAAGGGCGCGACGGTGGTGGGCATCTCCACCGACAGCGTCGAGAACCAGAAGAAGTTCAAGGACCAGTACAAGCTCCCCTACGCCCTGCTCTCGGACGCCGAGGGCAAGGTCGCCGACCAGTACTCCGGGCGCATCCCGGTGGTGGGGCTCGCCAACCGCGCCACCTACGTGGTCGGCGCCGACGGGCTCATCAAGGAGATCGTGACCGGCAGCGCGGCCATCGACCCGAACTCGGCCATCGCCGCCTGCCCCATGCACAAGGGGTGAGGCCATGTGGAACCCGCTCACGGGGCTGGTGGAGGTGCTGGCGCGCCGCCTGCTCGGCATCTCGGCCGAGGAGATCCGCTACACCTTCGAGGACGTGCGGGCCGAGATCCGGGCCACCCGCGCCGAGCTGAAAGGGGAGATCGCCGAGCTGCGGCGCGACCTGGTGGCCTCGGCCGCGGGCGGCACCGACAGGCCCGAGGGGCCGGAGGTCCCGGTGGCCGAGGCCTGATGCCTCAGCAGGTCCCTTCCTCGACCACCACCCGCCGCACCACCGCCTCGCCGCCCTCGGTGGCGAGCCGCTCGCCCTCCTTCCAGTGGGCGCGGCGGAGGTAGCCGAGCCCCAGGCGGCCCCGGGTGGTCTGGGCGGCGCTCGTGACCCAGCCCACCTCCTCGCCGCCGGCGAGCAACCTGGCCCCCGGCCCGGCGGCCGGCGGCAGCTCGAGCTGCACCAGCCCCTTCTGGAGATGGCCGCGCACGGTGGCGCGCAGCACCACCTCCTGGCCGATGTAGCAGCCCTTGCCGAAATGGATGGCGTCGCGGGTCAGGCCCGCCTCCATGGGCAGGCGCTCGGCGTCCATGTCGGCGCCGAAGCGGGCCAGGCCGGCCTCGAGGCGGAGTGCCTCCAGATCGGCGGGATCGAGCGGCACCGCGCCGCGCGAGACCAGCGCCGCCCGCTGCGCGGCCGCCTCGCCCGGCGGGAGGTAGAGGTCGAGCGCCGGCGCCCCGCGCCGGCGGCTGGCCGCCCGTGGGGCCTCGACCCTCGCGGCGGCGGACGCGCCCTCGGGGCCGAGCACCGGCAGCACCGCCAGGTCGCCCGACCGGTCCTCGAGGACCACGTCGTCCATGATGACGAACTTCTCCAGGTGGGCGCGGGTGGCCTGGAGCGCCTGCGGAGCCACGTCCAGCAGCACCTCCTCCGGGCGGACCAGCACCGTCCCCTCGCCCAGCAGGTGCCCCTTGGTGGTGAGGAAGGCGGCGTAAGCCGAGTCGCCCGGCCCGAGCCGCGACAGGTCCTGGGTGCACATGCGCTGCAGGTAGTCGAGCCGGTCCCTGCCGGTGGCGCGCAGGATTCCCCGCGACTCCACCGGCCCCACCGCCAGGCCGTCCCGGGCGGCGCCGAGCTTCTCCGCGAGCGTCATCCGACCCTCATGTAACCCTGGGCGGCCGCCGGCTCAAGGCGCCGGCGCCCGGACCTCGGGGCCCGGTCCGGCGCCAAGGGCCCCGCCGCCTCACCCCTCCCCCAACCGGCCGAGCGCCCAGGCGGCGGCGCGCCGCACGCCCTCGTCGTCGTCTCCGAGGCGGGCCCGCACCGCCGGGACCAGCCGACGGTCGCCGGAGTGGCCGGCGGCGAGGAGCGCGTTGCGGACGAGCCCCTGGTAATTGGCTCGCGCCAGCGCCGTTCCCCAGAAGCGGCGCCGGTACTGCTCCAGGGTGAGCGTCAGCATGGCGGGGAGATCGAAGGCCGACTGCCCCGGCCGCGGCCGGAGATCCGGGTCGCAGTGGGGCGGCCGGCCGTGGTTCCAGGGGCAGACCGTCTGGCAGTCGTCGCAGCCGAACCCCCACCCGGCGGCGCCCGCGGCCACCTCGTCGGGGATGGGGCCGCGCCGCTCGATGGTGTGGAAGGAGAGGCAGCGGCGGGCGTCCACCACCCCCGGCTCGGGGATGGCGCCGGTGGGACACGCCGGCAGGCAGGCGGCGCAGTCGCCGCAGCGCTGCGGGTGCGGCCGATCCGGCTCCAAGTCGCGGTCCAGGATCACCGTGGCGAGGAGCACCCAACTGCCGAGGTCCTCGGTGATGAGGCAGCCGTTCTTGCCGATCCAGCCGATGCCGGCCCGCTCGGCCCAGGCCTTCTCCATCACCGGGGCGATGTCGGCGCTGGCCAGGAGGCGCGCCTCCGGGTCGCGCTGGCGGAGCCGCGCCGAGAGATCGGCCAGGCGCCGCTTCATCACCGCGTGGTAGTCGCGGCCCCGCGCGTAGCGCGCCACCTGGGCCGTGCCCGGCGGCGGCGGGACCGCCTCCCCGGGGTGATGGGCCAGGGCCAGCGCCAGGACGCTCCGGGCGCCGGGGAGCAGGCGGGCCGGGTCGAGCCGCCGGTCGCGGCTGGAGCGGATCCAGGCCATGTCGGCCTCGAAGCCGCGGGCCAGGGCGCGGTCGAGCGGCCCGGGGTCGAGCGGCTCGGCCCGCGCCACGCCCGCCTTGTGGAAGCCGGCCGCCAGGGCCGCCGACTTCGCGAAGGCGCTGTCGAGCGCCGCCACCGCCGCCTCGCCGTCAGCCGCGCTTGCCGGCGCGCCCGCCGGGGTGCACCAGGCTCCGGCCGATCCGCGAGGCCAGGGCCCCGGCCAGCGCCCCCAGCATGGCGCCCAGGAGCACGCCGCCCATGGCCGGCCCGACCGCCGAGAGCGGCGTGGCGTTGTACTCCACCAAGAGGCCGAAGGCCAGCGCCATGGCCACCGGGACCGCCACCTCGCTCCTGGCGCCGAGGCGCCCGTCGGCGGCGGCGGCCGCGGCCAGGGTCAGCCCCATGGCCGCGAGCACCAGCCAGCGCGGCACCCAGTCCCGGTAGACCGCCAGGGACAGGGCCGAGGCGGGCCGGCCCTGCAGGCGCTCCAGCCGCAGCGCGGCCGTCCCCGGCGGGATGGAGCCCTCGTACCAGTCGGCGAGGTGGTCGTGGGCCACCCGGGCGCGCCCGCTGCGGCCGATGCGGGCGGTGCTCCAGCTCCGCTCCAGCCGGCCCTCCAGGGCGGGCCGGGTGCCCGCGATGCGGAAGTCGACCTCGGGGTCGTAGCCCTGTCGCAGGTGTCCCGAGATGAGCACGCGCACGCGCCCCGAGACGCCCGCCGGCACCGCCAGGGCGTCCCCCTGGGCGGCCACCTCGCCGGCGAGGATGGGCGCGCCCGGGACGATGGCGGAGAACGACGGGCCCACCGAGAGGAGGAACGCCGCCGCTGCCGCCACCACCGCCAGGGCGCGGCCCCGGGGATCCCGCCCGGCGGACAGGGCTGGCCGCGCCGCCAGCCCCGCCGCCAGCAGCGGAGCGGCCACCGCCACGAAGGCCCCGGTAGCGGGTTCGGAGAGGAAGCCGAGGAGGTAGAGCGCGGCCACCGCCCCCACCAGAAGCAGCGCCGCCACCTGCAGGATCCAGCTCTTGAGCGCGTCCTCCAGCCAGAGGGCGAACGCCGACGGGACCTTGGGCGATTCGGGCATGGGGCGGGTCGTCCTCCGGGCGCGCGGAGCATAGTCGACGCCCGGCGCACCCGCCAGCCGGCCGAAAACTGGACCCGGTCGATATCGTCTCTACCATGCGTGCGTGGCGCGCCGCCTCGACCTCCACGACTGGGACTCCCTCCCCGGCACGGCGGCGCGGGGCCGGGGTTGGGCCCTGGCGCGCGGCGACTCGCTGGAGCTCCTGGAGAAGCTGCCGCCCCACTCGGTGGACCTGATCTTCGCCGACCCCCCCTACCACCTCTCCAACGGCGGCAGCACCTGCCAGGCCGGCCGCCGCGTCCCAGTGGACAAGGGGGGCTGGGACGCCTCGCACGGCGTCGCCGAGGATCACGCCTTCCAGCGGGCCTGGCTCGCCGCCTGCCGGCGGGTCCTGAGGCCCGCCGGGACCATCTGGGTCTCGGGCACCCAGCACGTCATCTTCTCGGTGGGCTTCGCCATGCAGGAGCTGGGCTTCCACCTGCTCAACACCGTCACCTGGTACAAGCCCAACGCCTCGCCCAACCTGGCCTGCCGCTTCTTCACGCACTCCACCGAGATCCTGCTGTGGGCGAGCCCCATGAAGCGCCGGCCGCTGGCCCACCGCTTCAACTACCGGGAGATGAAGGCCCGCAACGGCGGCAAGCAGATGCGCGACCTGTGGGCCATCGCCGAGCGGCCCGAGCCGGGCGGCGGGCAGGTGGTGTGGTCCATCCCCACCCCCGGCCCGCGCGAGAAGGCCCACGGGCGCCACCCCACCCAGAAGCCGCTGGCGCTCCTGCAGCGCGTCCTCGCCGCCTCGAGCGCACCCGGCGACCTGGTGCTCGACCCCTTCGCCGGGTCGGCCACCACCGGCGTGGCCGCCCTGCGAGCCGGCTGCCGCTTCCTGGGCGTGGAGCGCGAGGAGCCCTACCTCGAGCTGGCGGCGCGACGGCTGCGGGACGAGGCGGCGGGACTGTAGCCCGCCGCTTCGGCGGGCCCGCTGGTCGTTGCCGCCCGCTCGCCGCGCGTGGTAGGGGTGTGCCCGTGAAGGGGCACACCCGCAGGGACGAGAAGGAGCAGCCGACGCTGCTCCCCTCGAACATCCAGAGCGCCCGCGAGCTCAAGCCGGGCGACCGGGTGGTCTATCCCAACCAGGGCGTGTGCCGGGTGGTGGGGCTGGAGCAGAAGGACATCGCCGGGCAGCGCCTGGAGATGGTGCGCATGAGGCGCGAGGAGGACGGCGCGGCGGTGCTGGTGCCCATGGCCAAGGTGTCCAGCGTCGGCCTGCGCCGCGTCTCCACCGCCGCCGAGATCGACAGCGTCTTCCACTTCCTGGCGGCGGTGAGCGCCGACCCCGAGCTCGACTGGAAGGTGCGCCACCGCGACAACGTGGAGCGCCTCATCGCCGGCGGCGTGCTGGGCGTGGCCGAGGTGGTGAAGGGGCTGCACTCGCTCTCCCGCATCCGGCCCCTGCCCACCAAGGAGCGCGAGCAGTACGACGGGGCTCGCCATCTCCTGGTGAGCGAGGTGGCGGTGGCGCTGGGCGTCCCCGGCAACCTCGCCGAGGACTACGTCGACTACGCCTTGAACCCGCCGGCTGGGACGCGCTTCCAGCTCAAGCCGCCGCCCAAGCCCATCGAGATCTCCATCCCCGCCTATCGCCGCAAGAAGCCGGCGGCCGCCGAGGAGGAGGAACTCGGGCTGGAGGAGCTGGGCATCGAGCTACCGGAGGAAGGCGGCGCCGGCGAGGGCGAGGCCGGGGCCGAGGGCGAGGAGGCCGCCGCGAAGGCGGGCCAGGGGGCGGCCGAGGCCGCGGGGAAGGGAGAGAGGCCCCCGAAGGGGGCGAAGCCCGCCGCGGCGAGGCCGGCGCGGAAGGCGGCGCCGCGGCCCAGGGCCAAGGTGGCCCGCAAGCCGGCCCCGAGGAAGAAGGCGGCCCGGACGGCCCGCAGGGGGAGGCGGAGGTGATCCGCATCGTCACCCTGGCCCCGTTCGACGAGGGCGACATCGCCTTCGTGACCCGCACCCTCTACCAGGCCTTCGGGCTCGGCACCGAGCACGTGGGCGAGCGCAAGCTCCCGGCCGAGGCCGAGGGCCACGACGGCCGCTACGACGGCCCCAGGTTGCTGGAGGAGGTGTCGCCCATCCGCACCTTCGCCGACGACAAGGTGCTCTACCTCACCGCCGTCCCGCTCTCCATGAAGCCCGGGCCGCTGGGCGAGCCGCCCTGCCACGGCTTCGCCCGCTACGGCGGCGACCGGGCGGTGGTCTCCACCGCGCTCCTGCCGGCGCGCGGCGTGAGCGAGGCCAGCATCGAGGCCTTCCGCCGCCGGCTGGCGCGGGAGTCGGTCCACT
Source organism: Anaeromyxobacteraceae bacterium (assembly GCA_035655915.1). Classification (GTDB taxonomy): domain Bacteria; phylum Myxococcota; class Myxococcia; order Myxococcales; family Anaeromyxobacteraceae; genus DASTPH01. Next base: position 51 of record DASRTO010000096.1, on the reverse strand, counting down.
ACGTGGGCCACCTGTGGGACCTGCACCACTGCCTCGACGCGCGCTGCGCCA
>DASRTO010000095.1:0-6673 GCA_035655915.1 Anaeromyxobacteraceae bacterium | reverse complement strand
TCACCTCCACCAATTCGCGGCATGTGCGCGAGGTGGTCACCAGTTCCCGGGAGGGCGGCGCCTCGCTCAACATCCTCTCCGGCTTCGTGGCGGGCAACTTCAGCGCCTACTGGCTGGGGCTCGCCATCATGGGCCTCATGGCCGTGGCCTTCGGGGTCAGCACCATGGGGCTCGCGGGACTGATGAAGGCCCCGGCGATCTTCGCCTTCGGCCTGGTAGCCTTCGGATTCCTGGGCATGGGCCCGGTGACCATCGCGGTGGACAGCTACGGCCCGGTGACCGACAACGCCCAGTCGGTCTACGAGCTCTCGCTCATCGAGAACGTCCCCAATCTGAAGGCCGAGGTGAAGAAGGAGTTCGGCTTCGACGTCAACTTCGACCGGGCCAAGGACTTCCTGGAGGAGAACGACGGGGCCGGCAACACCTTCAAGGCCACCGCGAAGCCCGTGCTCATCGGCACCGCGGTCGTCGGCGCCACCACGATGATCTTCTCGATCATCATGGCACTCACCCACGGCCTCACCCAGGGGATGGAGAACCTCTCGATCCTCCATCCGCCTTTCCTGCTCGGCCTCATCACCGGCGGGGCGATGATCTACTGGTTCACCGGGGCCGCCACCCAGGCGGTGTCCACCGGCGCCTACCGGGCCGTCGAGTTCATCAAGCGCAACATCCGCCTGGAGGGGGTGGAGAAGGCCTCGGTGGAGGACTCGAAGCGGGTGGTGGCCATCTGCACCCAGTACGCGCAGCGGGGGATGTTCAACATCTTCCTCACCGTGTTCTTCGCCACATTGGCCTTCGCCTTCCTGAACGAGTTCTTCTTCATCGGCTACCTCATCTCCATCGCGGTCTTCGGCCTGTTCCAGGCCATCTTCATGGCCAACGGCGGCGGCGCCTGGGACAACGCCAAGAAGGTGGTGGAGGTGGTGCTCAAGGCCAAGGGGACCGAGCTGCACGCGGCCACGGTGGTGGGCGACACGGTGGGCGACCCCTTCAAGGACACCTCCTCGGTGGCCATGAACCCCATCATCAAGTTCACCACCCTCTTCGGCCTGCTGGCGGTCGAGCTGGCCATCCAGGTGGGCGCCGGCACCCGGGCCGTGCTCTTCGCGGTCTTCCTCCTGGTGGCGCTGGTGTTCGTCTACCGGTCGTTCTACGGGATGCGCATCCAGAGCGGCGTCAAGGAGGCCGGGGTGGCCGCGGAACGGGCGGCCTGACGGAGCCGGATGGCGGGCCCCCGCCAGAGCCTCCGCGCGCTCGTGGAGGGGGCTCGGGGGGCCCTCAAGGTCTTCCCGCTGCCGGGCGTGGTGGTCTTCCCGGGGACCCCCATGCCGCTCCACGTCTTCGAGCCCCGCTACCGCGCCATGACGGCCGACGCCCTGGCCGGCGACCGCGTCATGGCGGTGGCCACGCTGCGGAACGCCGCCGACGCGCCGCAGGACCGGGCGCCGCTCCACCTCATCGCCGGCGCCGCCGTGATCGAGCGGGAGGAGCGGCTGGCCGACGGCCGCTACCACATCGTGCTGCGGGGCGCCTCCCGGGTGCGGCTCCGCAGCGAGCTGGACAACGGCAAGCCCTACCGCGAGTTCGCCGCGGAGGTGCTCGAGGACCGGTACCCGCCGGAGGGCCCGGCCGCCCTGCAGGACCGGGTGGAGGCGCTGGAGCAGGCGGTGTACGAGCTCACCCAGGTGCTGCCGCCCGAGTCGGGCGCGCCCGAGCTGGCGCAGATGGCGGCGCGGCTGCGCTCGCCGGGGCGGCTCGCCGACCTGGTGGCGGCGGCGGTGGTGAGCGAGCCCGAGGCCCGGCTCGGGGTGATGGCGGCGCTCGACGTGGGGCGGCGCCTGGAGCTGGTGCTCTCCGAGGTGGCCGGGGTGCTGGCGGCGCTCTCCAGGGGGAAGGGCGCCAAGGCGTGACGGCCGCGCCGGTAGCCTCAGCGCGTCCGCCCGTAGACCGCCCAGGCCACCACCGCCAGCCACCCGAGCAGGTTCAGCTGGGTGGCCCGGTCGCGGAGGAGCACCCGCTCCGGCTCGCCGCCCTCCCCCTCGCGATGGGCCAGCCACAGGTAGCGGAAGATCCCGAAGAGGACGAATGGCACCGTGTACTTGAGGCGGTCGCCGCCGAACTTGTGCACCGTCTCGGGCGCCAGCGTGTAGAGCGAGTAGGCGAGCACGGCGGCGCCGGCGGCGACGCCGGAGAGTTGGTCGAGGAGCCCCACCGAGTAGGCCGCCAGGATGCCGCGGTGGCGGCCGGCCTCGGCGCCGAGCAGCACCAGCTCGGCCCGCCGCTTCTCCAGCGCCAGGAAGAGCGCCAAGAGGAGCGTGCACAGGTAGAGCCAGTTCGACACCGGGACGTCGATGACGGCGGCGCCGGCCACCACCCGCACCACGAACCCGGCCGCGATGGCGAAGACGTCCAGCACCGCCACGCTCCGGAGCAGGGCCGAGTAGGCGGCCTGTAGCACCAGGTAGCCCACGCCCCATCCGAAGAACCCGGCCCCGAGGCCCCAGGCCAGGGCCAGGCCGGCCGCCCCCAGGCAAAGCGCCGCGCCGGCGGCCCAGGCCGGGGGAAGGAGGCCCGCCGCCAGCGGCCGCTCCCGCTTCAGCGGGTGGGCCCGGTCGCGGTCCCGGTCGGCCAGGTCGTTGCCCAGGTAGACGGCGCTGGCGAGCATGGAGAAGGCCGCCACCGCCAAGAGGGCGCGCCGCGCCGCCGCCGGGTCGGTGGCCCGCTGGGCGAAGACCAGGGGCGCGAGGAGCAGCGCGTTCTTGGCCCACTGCCGGGGGCGCAGCGAGACGAGGAGCGCTCGCGCCAGGGTCATCCGTCGGAGTTGCCGCGACCCACGCCGTAGTAGGCGAACCCCGCCGCCCGGGCCTTGGCCGCGTCCCAGACGTTGCGGCCGTCGAAGAGGACCGGGGTGCGCATGGCCCGCTTGAGGCGCGCGAAGTCGGGCCGGCGGAACTCGTTCCACTCGGTGACCAGGAAGAGGGCGTCGGCCCCCTCGGCGGCGGCGTAGGGCTCGGCCACGATCTCGATCCGGTCGCGGAAGATGCGGCGGGCCAGCTCCGCCGCCACCGGATCGTGGGCGCGGACGCGGGCACCGTTCCCCACCAGCCCCTCCACCACCGCGATGGAGGGGGCCTCGCGCATGTCGTCGGTCCTGGGCTTGAAGGCCAGGCCCCACACCCCGAAGGACTTCCCGGAGAAGCTGCCGAAGTGCTTCAGCGCCTTCTCCACCAGCCAGCGCTTCTGCCGCTCGTTCACGCGCTCCACCGAGCGCAAGAGGTCGAAGTCCAGGCCCAGGTCCCGGGCCATCCTGATGAGTGCCCGCAAGTCTTTTGGAAAACACGACCCGCCGAACCCCACGCCCGGGAAGAGGAACGGGTACCCGACGCGCTTGTCCGAGCCCACGCCGCGCCGTACCTGGTCCACGTCGGCGCCTAGCCGTTCGCACAGGGCCGCCACGTCGTTCATGAAGGAGATGCGCGTCGCCAGCATGGCGTTGGCGGCGTACTTGGTGAGCTCGGCCGAGCGCGTGTCCATGAAGAGGATGGGCTGCTCCACCCGGACGAAGGGCGCGTACAGCTCGGCCATGACGGCGCGGGCCCGCTCCGAGGAGGTCCCCACCACCACCCGGTCGGGCCGCATGAAGTCGTCGATGGCGGCGCCCTCCTTGAGGAACTCGGGGTTCGAGACCACGTCGAACTCGGCGGCCGGGTTCACCTGGCGGATGGCCTCGGCGACCCTGGCGGCGCTCCCCACCGGGACGGTGCTCTTGTTCACCACCACCGCGTAGCGGCGGATGGCGCGGCCGACGTCCTCGGCCGCCGAAAGCACGTGGCGCAGGTCGGCCTCGCCGGTTTCGCCCGGGGGCGTGCCCACGGCGATGAAGACCACCTCGGCCCCCTCCATGGCCTCCGAGAGCGAGGTGGTGAAGGAGAGCCGCCGCTCCTTGACGTTGCGCCGGACCAGCTCCTCCAGGCCGGGCTCGTAGATGGGGAGGCCCCCGCCGCGGAGGGTGGCGATCTTCCCCTGGTCCAGGTCGACGCAGGCCACCTCGTGCCCCGACTCGGCGAAGCAGGTTCCGGTGACGAGCCCGACGTAGCCGGTTCCGACGACGACGATCCTCACGAGCGACTCCCGGTGCGATGAGGGGCGGAAAGCGCCCCGGCAGCGAGTTTGTAGCACAGGCGCGCCCGGGAGTGCCGGCTCAGGCGCGCGGCGCCACCACCGCCCGGGCGGCGGCCTCGGCTCCCCGCAGGTGGCGCAGCCGGGCCGGGTCGCGGGCCGACTCCACCACCACCTCGACGGCCAGGCGCTCGGCGGCTGTCAGCTCGGGGCGGAGCAGGGCGGCCGGCCCGGCGACGTCCGGGAAGAAGTGGACCAGGAGCGACAGGGAGCCGTGGAGGGCCCGCAGGAGCCCGAGCTCGTCGGCGCGCCGGCGCACCAGCCCGGCGTCGAGTCCCGGCTCGAGCCGGAGCAGTTGCCGGAGGTCCAGGAAGGTGTGCAGCGGGGCGTAGAGGCCGAGGAGGGCCTGGCCGGCCACCACCCCCAAGACGGCGTCCTCGGGCGCCGGGCGCGCCGCCGACGGCCCGAAGGCCGGGTAGGGGCGCCGCCGCTCGAAGAGGCCCGGGTCGGCGGCGGCGCCGGGCCAGAGCCCCTCCTGGATGGAGAGCTGGATCTTGCCGTCGCCGAAGGCGGCGGTGCGGCCCGCGGCGCCGGTCTCCTCCAGGGAGAAGCCGGCGCGCGAGGCCGCCTCGCCGAAGCGGGCCCCGTCCTCGCCGCGCACCGCCAGGCGCAGGTCGCCGAGCGGCCGGAAGGCGAGGTGGGGGTAGAGCCAGTCGGCGTAGGCCGCCCCGTCGAGGACCACCGCCGGGACGAGGGCTGCCTCGCGCAGGACGCTCCGCAGCGTGAGCACCCGGTACAGGTTGTCGTTCACCACGCCCTGGTAGACGGTGAGCAGCCGCTCGCGGAAGGCGTCCGGCAGGCCCGCCCCGACCAGGCGGTTCTCCACGTGGTAGCTCGCCAAAGGGGCGAGGCCGTGGGCCGAGAGGACGTCGGCCAGCTCGCCCAGGTCGCACGGCGGCAGGCGGTCGGGCGGGTCCATCTCGCAGAGCGCGCGGATGGCGTCGAGGAGGGGCACGCGCGGCCATGTAGCGCGGCGGCCCCGGCCGCGCAAGCCGGCCGGAGCCGGACCGAAGTCCCCCAGGCGAGCGCGGGCGCAGGCCGATCTCGATCATTGCGTCGTTATTGAGCCATAGTATAATCATGGCGCAATGTCCTCCCCCCGTCCCCCGCTCACCGCCGACGGCCTGCGGGCCGCCTTCCGGGCGCTGGACGCCCGGCTCGAGGCGCCGCTCACCCTGGTGGTGGGCGGCGGCACCGCCATGATGCTGGCCTACGGCCTGCCGGTGCGGACGACCGACGTGGACGCCTACCCGGTGCGCGGCCGCCTGGAGGACATCGCCTCGAAGCTGCGGGCGGTGGCCCGGGACCTGGGGCTGGCCCCCGACTGGGTGAACCCGCACTACGAGACCTTCGCCCATGTGCTCCCGGTCGACTACGGGAGCCGCCTCCGGGAGGTCTTCGCCGGGGAAAGGCTCCGGGTCGCCGCCCTGGGGGTCGAGGACCTCCTGGTGATGAAGTGCTTCGCGGGCCGGGAGAAGGACGTGGGCCACGCCCGGGCGCTCCTGCGGCGCAAGCCCGACCTCTCGGTGGTGGAGCGGCGCCTCGAGGAGCTGGTGGAGAAGGGAGTGCCCGGCGCCCTGGACGCGGCCGACTTCCTCGACGACATCCGGGAGGAGGGGTGACCGGGCTGGATCGGGTCCCCCTGCGGGAGCGGGAGCTGCCGCGCCTGTACCACGAGCTGGCCTCGGTGGGGGCGCGGGCGGAGGGCCGCCCGGTCGCGTGGCGCTTCGGCCGCCCCCCGCCGGAGGAGCTGGTGGTGCTGGCGGCGCAGGCGGCGCGCCAGGAGCCCCGCCTGCTCTGGGTCCTGGTCGAGCTCCTGGCGAGAGGATACGGCCGCTTCGACCCGCTGAAGCTGCGCCGGGCGCTCTCCCGGGCCCGATGGCCGGCGGCGCTGGGGGTGGCCTTCGAGTTCGCCCGCCGGGCGGCCCGCTCCGCCGAACTGGACGACGTGGCGGCGTTCGTGATGGCCCGGACGGCGCCGGCGCCGGGGGAGCGCTTCTTCCTCGGGACACGCGCCTTCGGCGGGGAGCTGGCCCGGCGGGACGTGGAGGAGTCGCTCACCGAGTACCGGCGCTGGGGTTACTTCTCCCGCGAGGAGCCGCTCCCGAAGGAGCTCGGGGCCGCGGCGCGGGGCACGCTCGGACCGAGGGAGCGGATGAACCTGCTCCGGCGGCTGGTGGCGCGCCTCGGCGAGGTGACCCTCTCCGACTACGTGGCGGCGCTCCAGGGACGGGCGTCGAGACGCCAGGCGACGCGGGATCTGGCGGCAGCGCCGTTCCTCGCCCGCACCGGCGCCACGCGCGGGGCGCGCTACCGGCTGGTTCCGGCGGGGACCCGCGCCGGGGCCGGCCGCGCCGCACCGGCCGGGGACTGACGCCCTATCGCCTGGTCGCCTCGTGCTCGCCGGGGAGGTCGATCTCGGCACGGGTGGCCGCCGAGGCGGGCTTCGTGGTGAAGGAGCTCTTGCGCTTCAACCGGGTCTCCTCGCTCC
>DASRTO010000094.1:0-10704 GCA_035655915.1 Anaeromyxobacteraceae bacterium | reverse complement strand
GGCCTTGCGAGTACTCCTCGTCCAGGCGCGCGCGCCCGTCACCTACTGGAGCTACCAGTACAGCCTGCCCTACGCGGGCAAGGCCGCGGCCCTGCCGCCGCTGGGCCTGGTCACGCTGGCGGCGCTGCTCCCCGCCCGGTGGGAGCTGCGCCTGCACGACCTGGAGGTCGAGCCGCTCCGGGACGAGGCCATCCACTGGGGCGACGTGGTGATGGTCAGCGGGATGCTGGTGCACGCCGACTCGATGCGGGAGGTGCTCTCGCGGGCGCGAGCGCTCGGGAAGCGCACGGTGGCCGGGGGCGCTGGGCCGACCTCCGACCCCGACCTCTTCGCGGAGGCGGATCACGTCTTCCGCGGCGAGGCGGAGCGGCGCCTGGACCTGCTGGTGGAGGCCCTGGAGCACCCGGAGCGCCCGGCGCCGCGCGACCTCACCCCCGACGACGGCGGACGCCCCGGCCTGGATGCCGCGCCGGTGCCGCGCTTCGACCTGCTCGACCTCACCCGCTACGCCAGCCTCTCGGTCCAGATCTCGCGCGGCTGCCCCTTCCGCTGCGAGTTTTGCGACATCATCGAGGTCTTCGGCCGTATCCCGCGGCTGAAGAGCGCCGAGCAGGTTCTGGCCGAGCTGGAGGCCCTGCGGCACCTCGGCTGGCGCGGGCCGCTCTTCTTCGTGGACGACAACTTCATCGGCAACCGGCGCGCCGTGGGGGCGCTCCTGCCGCGCATCGCCGAGTGGCAGGAGGAGCACGGGCGCCCCTTCGACCTCTACACCGAGGCGAGCCTCGACCTGGCGGCGCATCCCGAGCTGGTCCAGGCCATGGTGGAGGCCGGGTTCACCGCGGTCTTCGTGGGGCTGGAGAGCCCGTCCCCCGAGTCGCTCAAGGCCGCCGGCAAGGTCCAGAATCTCAAGGGGGACCTCGCCCAGGCGGTGGAGAGGCTCACCGCGGCGGGCTTCGAGGTCTTCGCCGGCTTCATCCTCGGCTTCGATACCGACCACGAGGACATCTTCGACTGGCAGCGGGAGTTCATCTCCCGCCTGCCCGTGCCGCGCGCCATGGTGGGGCTCCTGGGCGCGCTCCCCAACACCGCCCTGTGGCGGCGCCTCGACAAGGAGGGCCGCCTCCGGCGCGCCCAGTCGGGCGACCAGTTCGGGCGGCCCAACTTCGAGCCGGCGCTGGACGAGCGGGTGCTGCTCCAGGGGTACCGGCGCGTGCTCTCGTCCCTCTACTCGGCGGACGCCTTCTACGCCCGCTGCCGCCTGCACCTCGATCAGGTCAAGGTGGTGCCGGCGCCGCTCCGGCCCGGGGCGTTCGCGGCCCTCCTCAGGGCGGTGTGGGGCATCGGGTTGCGCGGTCAGCGGCGGCGCCATTTCTGGCGGCTGGTGCTCCACGCCCTGCGCCGGGGCCCCGAGGTGTTCGCCCGGGCGGTGGCCCTGGCGGTGATGGGCGAGCACATGATCCGCTACACAGACGAGGTGGTGCTGCCGCGCCTGGACCGCACCCTGGCGCAGATCGAGCGCGAGGCTGCCGGCTCGGCGCCGGCGAACGCGCCCCGGCTCCAGGCCGCCTCCGCCCGTTGATCGCGGACGACCGCTGGCCGGATCGGCCGTAGAATCGGCCGCCGTGCTGCAGCGCATCGTCCAGATCATCCTGCCGGTGTTCGCCATCGTGGCGGCCGGCTGGCTCTACGGCCGGCGCCACCGCCCCGACACCGCTGCCGTGAACCGGATGAACATGGACATCTTCGTGCCGGCGCTGGTGCTCTCGGCCCTGACCAGCCGGGACTTCGACCTGTGGCAGAACCGCGCCCTCATCCTGGGGAGCCTGGGGGTGGTGCTGGGGTCGGGGCTCCTGGCCTGGCCCCTGGCCCGCTGGCTCGAGGTGGACGCGCGCACCTTCGTGCCCCCCATGATGTTCAACAACTGCGGAAACATGGGGCTGCCGCTGGCGCTCCTGGCCTTCGGAGAGAAATGGCTCCCAGCCGCGGTGGCCCTGTTCGTCACCTCCAACCTGCTCCACTTCACGCTGGGAGCCCGCATGGTGCGGCGCGACGCCCGGCTGTGGGGGCTCCTGCGCAGCCCCATGGTGCTCGCCACCGCGGCCGGGGCGCTGCTCTCGGCGCTGGCCTGGCGCCCCCCGGAGTGGGTGGCCCTCCCGCTGCGGATGGTGGGCGACGTGGCGGTGCCGCTCATGCTCTTCGCCCTTGGGGTGCGCATGACCGGCATCTCGCTCGAGGGCTGGCGGCTCGGCGTGGCCGGGGCAGCGGTGCGGCCGCTGGCGGGGCTCGTGGTGGCGCTGCCGCTCGGGCCGCTCCTGGGCCTCACCGGCACGCCGCTCGCCATGCTCTACCTCTTCGCCAGCCTCCCGCCGGCGGTGCTGAACTTCCTCGTGGCCGAGCAGTACCGCCAGGAGCCGGAGAAGGTCGCCTCCATCGTGCTCATCGGCAACCTGGCGAGCCTGGTCTTCGTGCCGCTGGGCCTGTGGCTCGGGCTCAGGGTCCTGGGCTAGCACGGGACCCGGCTTCCCCGCAATGTCGCGGCCAGACCGAAGACGGCCGAGCTTTCGTCAGGGCCTCCTCCTTGGCCTCGCCTAGAAGCTCAACGTGAACTGGTTGATGTAGCCGATGTAGACCAGCACGCCATGCTGCAGGATGTCCCGACCGACAAGACACTGGATGTGCTGGCCTCCGAGGGGCGCCTCGATGGCCACGACTCCCTGAACCGCGACGTTGTTCGTGAGGAATGTCAAGTCGACGTTGAACAGGCGCGCCTGCACCGGAGCCGTCGTCGAGGGAGTGCTCATGCTCGTGACGCCGACGGGCTGCAATCCCAACTGCGCCAGGACGGCTGGCGCGATGACCGTGCCCGAGGCCCCCGTGTCCACCATCGCCATGACGCGAACCGGCGTCGGAACCGGTTGTCCCTGGCCCCTAAGCACCTGCGCCAGTGCCTGGGGTGGTGAGAGGAGCACCTCGGCCACCGGACCGACTTGAACCAAGTTTGGCAGCTGGGCGCTAAACGAAGGCACTCAGACTCCGATCTGGAAAGACGTGAAGTTCGCTGGGACGTCCACCTCCAGAACCTGCTTCACCAGGAATGGGTTGTTGCCGAAGAGCTCGTACCCGCGCTTCAGGGCGTCCTGCAGACTTTCGAATACGTCTACGACCTGATCCCCCTTCACCAGCGCGAACTTGCCCTTAGCAGTTCCAAGAAGTGCGCCGCGGTTCTTCTCGAAAACCTCCAGTTCGCGTTCGAGACCAGTTGGCATGGCCGCCTCCACGTCCGCATGCTACGGCCGGCATCATCCAGGCGCCACCCTCAAGCGATCAGGCCTCCCGGCGGTCCACCCACCCGCCCCGCCTTCCCGTTCGACCGCCCCAGCGTTGCTTCTGAACCAGCTTCTCCTCCACCGCCACGCCCAGCTCGGAGGACAGCCGGCGCTCGATCCGGTCCCGTAGCACCGGGAAGAGGCGGTAGACCCGCTTCAGGTCCTCGCGCACCTCGCTCCCGCAGCCGCGGCGGTGCTGCACGGTGTCCCCCAGGAGCAGGTTCTCCCGCACGAGCCGTTCGGGCCGATGACGGTCACCTTGGAGACGCGGCTCACCTCGATGAGCGGCGGACCGGCCGTCATCGCAGCGCCTCCTCCCCGAAGCGCGGGGCCCCCCGGAAACGGACGCGGATTGACGGCGGTCAAGGACGGTCTCCCCGCGTCTCTCGATAATGCAACTCATTCTCATGTTCACCGTCGCTCCTCCCCCCTGCGGCCCGAGGTCGTCGAACCCAGCGCCCCGCCGAGCCTCGCTCGTGGATCCGCTCATGCCCTCGCTACGCCTCGCAGTGACCCTCGCCGCCCTCGCGGCCACACCCCTTTCCGCCCGCCCCGAAGACGGTCCCATCCAGGACAACAGCTTCCTCGTCGAGGAGGCCTACAACCAGGAACCGGGCGTCATCCAGCACATCAGCACCTTCACCCGCTCCCGTACCACCGGCGCCTGGGCCTACTCCATGACCGAGGAGTGGCCGGTCCTCGGGCAGACGCATCAGCTCTCCGCGACCTTCACCCTGGCGGGCCTGCCGGCGCCCGGCGCCACCGGCATGGGAGACCTGGCCCTCAACTACCGCTTGCAGGCCATCGGCGACGGCGAGAGCCCCGTCGCGCTTGCGCCGCGTCTCTCGCTCCTCCTCCCCACCGGCGACCCTTCGCGCGGCCTGGGCGCCGGCGGCGCCGGACTTCAAGTCAACGTCCCGCTCAGCGTGGCGTTCTCGAGCTTCGTGGCGCACTCCAACGCCGGCGGGACCTACATCCCTTCGGCGCGCGCCCCCGGCGGCAGCCAGGGCCGGCTGGCGTCGTTCGCGGTCGGCCAGAGCCTCGTCTGGCTGGCGCACCGGCAGGTCAACTTCCTCGTCGAGGCGCTCTACACCAGGACCGACCTCGCCGCCGGCCCCGGCGGGCGATCCGAGACCCTCACGCTGAATCCGGGCCTCCGGGCGGCCTTCGACTTCCTCGGCGGGCTGCAGGTCGTGCCGGGCCTCGGCGTTCCCATCGGGTTCGGGCCGAGCCGTGGCCAGACCGCGATCTTCCTCTACCTGAGCCTGGAGCACCCGTTCGGCCCTGCGGGCCCGACGGCCGAGGACTCCCGAAAGCGGTCGGTGCGCGAGGTGGCCGAGGGGGAGCCGGTTCCACCGGTGGCCAATGCCGACCTCGGGGCCTCACCGGCTCGACCGGCCAGCCCGTGAAGCCGGAGCGGAGTTGCGCGCCGGCGGCCGCTGGGATACACGCCCCGCCATGGCCGAGGCACGGGGCGGGAACTTCCTCACCGAGATCGTGGAGCGCGACCTCCGCGCCGGCCTGAACCAGGGCCGGGTGGTGACCCGCTTCCCCCCGGAGCCCAACGGCTTCCTGCACATCGGCCACGCCAAGTCGATCCTGCTCAACTTCGGGCTGGCCGAGCGCTACCGGGGGCGGGCCCACCTGCGCTTCGACGACACCAACCCCGAGACCGAGGAGACCGAGTACGTCGAGGCCATCCAGGCCGACGTGCGCTGGCTCGGCTGCGAGTGGGGCCAGCACCTCTACTTCGCCTCGGACTTCTTCGAGGGGATGTACCGGAAGGCCGAGGGCCTGGTGCTGGCGGGGCACGCCTACGTCGACAGCCAGCCGCAGGAGGCCATCCGCGAGCAGCGCGGCGACTTCAACCGGCCGGGCACGAGCAGCCCCTACCGCGATCGGTCCCCCGCCGAGAGCCTGGACCTGCTGCGCCGCATGCGGGCCGGCGAGTTTCCCGACGGCGCTTGTGTGCTGCGGGCCCGCATCGACATGGCGCACCGCAACGTGCTCATGCGGGACCCGCTCCTCTACCGCATCCGGCACGCCCGCCACCACCGCACCGGCGACCGCTGGTGCATCTACCCGATGTACGACTACGCCCACCCGCTGGAGGACGCCTTCGAGGGAGTGACGCACTCCATCTGCACCCTGGAGTTCGAGTCCAACCGGGAGCTCTACGACTGGGTGCTCGACCACACCGGCCCGTGGGACCCGCGCCCCCGCCAGTACGAGTTCGCCCGCCTGGCGCTGGGCTACACGGTGATGTCCAAGCGCAAGCTCCTCCAGCTGGTGGACGAGAAGCGCGTCGCCGGCTGGGACGACCCGCGCCTGCCCACCATCGCCGGCCTGCGGCGCCGCGGCGTCACGCCGGAGGCGCTGCAGGAGTTCGCCGAGATGATCGGGGTGGCCAAGAACAACAGCGTGGTGGACATCGGCAAGCTCGAGTTCGCCATCCGCTCCGATCTGGAGGCGCGCTGCCCGCGCGCCCTGGCGGTGCTGGACCCGCTCCCGGCCACCCTCGTCGACTGGCCGGAGGGGCGCCTCGAGGAGCTGGAGCTTCCCTGGTGGCCCGCCGAGCCCGGCCGCGGCGGCTCCCGCAAGGTCCCCTTCGGCCGGGAGCTGCTCCTGGAGCGCGAGGACTTCGCGCTCGAGCCGCCGCCGGGCTGGAAGCGCCTCGCCCCCGGGCGCGAGGTCCGGCTGGCCGGGGCCTACCTGGTCCGTTGCCAGGAGGTGGTCCGCGGGCCGTCCGGCGAGGTGCGCCAGCTGCGCCTCACCCACGACCCGGCCTCCCGGGGCGCCTCCGAGCGCGGCCGGGGCGCCGGCACGCTCCACTGGCTGCACGCCTCCCGCTCTCTCCCCGCCGAGGTCCGGCTCTACGACCGGCTCTTCACGGTGGAGCAGCCCGATGCCGAGCCGGACTTCCTCTCGGTCGTGAACCCCGCCTCGCTGGTGGTGGCCGGCGGGGCGCGGGTCGAGCCGGCCCTCGGCCAGGCCGCGCCGGGGAGCCGCTGGCAGTTCCTGCGCCAGGGCTACTTCTTTGCCGACCCGGAGGCCTCGCGCCCGGGCGCCCCGGTCTTCAACCGGACCATCGGGCTCAAGGACACCTGGGCGGCCCGGGAGGCGGCCCCCGGGGCGCGCGCCCAGAGGGCCCGCAAGCCGCCCGAGCCCCCGCCGGCCGGGGCGCCCCCCAGCGCGGGCCGGAAGCCCGGGCGCGGCGACCCCCGCGCCGAGGCCCGCGCCGCGAACCCGGCCCTGGCCGCCGCCCACCGGCGCTACCTTGAAGGCGGCGTGCCCGAGGCCCAGGCCGACCTGCTCTCGGGCGACGCCGCCCTCTCGGCCTGGTTCGACGGCGTCCTCGCGGCCGGCGCTGCCGCGCCCTCGGCGGCGCGCTGGCTCGCGAACGCGCTCATGGGCCTCGCCCGCGAGCGCCGCCTCTCCGACCTGCCGCTCTCCGCCGCCGGCTTCGCCCGCTTCGTGCGGCTCCTCGACGAGGGGCGCGCCACGCCCTCCGCCGGCAAGGCCCTGCTGGCGAGCCTGGTGGAGAAGGGCGGCGACCCCGAGGCCCGGCTGGCCGAGCTGGGGCTTGCCAAGGTCCAGGACCGCGGCACGGTGCAGGCGGCGGTGGAGCGGGCCCTGGCGGCCCGTCCGGCCGAGGTGGCCCGCTACCGCGCCGGCGAGAAGAAGCTCCTCGGGGTGCTGCTCGGCGCGGCCATGCGGGAGTCGAGCGGCGCCGCCGACGCGGCGCTGGTCCGGGAGATCCTCCGGGAGCGGCTGGGATAGCGACGGGACCGGTCGCCCGCCTCGGTCCGGGCGGCGGCCAGGCGGGGATGAAGCCGCCTCCGGCGAGCGCCACCGTGCCCAGGAACGCAATGGACCCGCCAGGGCTCGCCGCACCTCCTCCACGAAAGCCGGCGAGAGACACTCCATCTTCCCGATCTCGTCCACCACCAGGAGTCGGACCGCCCTGCCCCTCATGGGTGAGGACTACCAGCGGCCACTGCGAGGTGTCCACCGTTCCTCCTTCTGGCCATGGTGGCCGCGATGCTGGCCGGCGCGGTCTTCATCGCGCGCGTCCCAAGCCGGGCCCGGACGGAGCGGACCAGGGTCGGCCCGCCGGCGGCCCTCGCCATCCGTCGGCGTGAGGCCGGGCGACCTCGGCCCCGTCAGGGGCGCAAGAATCGGAAAGCTTTGCGGCAGGCAAAGGAGCATGCAGTTCGCTCCCCGGGGCCTCGGCCGGGGTCCCAACCCGAGACAGGAGGAAACACATGACGCTCCGTATGCCTGCACGGCTCCGCTCCGCGGCGCTGCGGGTGGCCGCCGCCGCAGCAGCCCTGGCCGTCCTCCCGCCCGCGCTGGCCGCCTCGCCGGCCGACTGCTCCGCCCTGACGGGCCTCTCGCTCCCCGAGACCACCATCTCCGCGGCCACCTGGATGCCCGCCACGGCGACCCTCCCCGAGCACTGCCGCGTCACCGGCGTCATCGGCCCCGGCACCATCGGCTTCGCGGTCCAGCTCCCCACCGCCTGGAACGGCGGGCTCTTCCACCAGGGCGGCGGCGGCTACGTGGGGTCCATCCCCAACGCCTCGGCCGGCCTGGTCCGCGGCTTCGCCACCGCCGCCACCGACACCGGCCACACCGGCTCGGGGATCGACGGGAGCTGGGCGCTGGGGAACCCCCAGGCCGAGGTCGACTTCGGCTACCGCGCCATCCACGTCACCACCGTCGCCGCCAAGGCCATCGCCGCGCGCTACTACGGCGGCGCCCCCGGCCTGGCCTACTTCGCCGGCTGCTCGCGCGGCGGCGGCCAGGGGCTCATGGAGGCGCAGCGCTTCCCCGCCGACTTCGACGGCATCCTGGTGGGCGCTCCGGCCTTCCACTGGACCGAGTTCATGCAGGGGTTCAACTGGGACAGCCGGGCGCTGGCGGCCGGCCCGCTGCCGGTCGGGAAGCTCTCGCTCATCGCCAGCGCGGTCACCGCCGAGTGCGACGCCAGGGATGGCCTCGCCGACGGCCTCATCCAGGATCCGCGCCGCTGCCGCTTCGACCCGCTCTCGCTGCTCTGCCCGGGCGCCGACGGCCCGGGCTGCCTGACCCGAGCCCAGGTCTCGGCGGTGCGGAAGGTGTACGGCGGCCCCAGGGACTCGCTCGGCCGGTCCATCTCGCCCGGCTTCCCGCCCGGGGCGGAGGACGGGCCGGACGGCTGGGCGCTGTGGATCAGCGGCGGCACCGTCACCCCCTCGCTCCAGTTCAGCTTCCAGGACCAGTTCTTCCGCTACCTGGTCTACGACGACGCCAGCTACGACCCCTTCGGCTTCAACTTCGACACCGACCAGGGCGACCTGGCCGCCATCGGGCAGCTCCTCGACGCCATCGACCCGGACCTCTCCGCCTTCCAGGCCCGCGGCGGGAAGATCGTCATGTACCACGGCACCAACGACCACGCCCTGAGCCTCTACAAGACCATCCAGTACTACGACCAGGTGCGGGAGGCGATGGACGCCGAAAGCGTGCGGCACTTCTTCCGCTTCTTCTTCGCGCCCGGCATGCACCACTGCGGCGGCGGCCCCGGCCTCGACACGTTCGACCCCTTCACTGCGCTCCAGGACTGGGTCGAGCGCGGCAGGGCCCCCGACCGCATCGTCGCCTCTAGCACCGCCCGGCCAGGCCTCACCCGGCCGCTCTGCCCCTACCCGCGCGAGGCCCGCTACAAGGGCCGCGGCAGCGTGAACGACGCGTCCAGCTTCGTCTGCGTGCCGCCGGAGGGGGAGCGGACCGGCCACCGCTGACGGCCCGAAAGGGACCTGCGCCGCAGCCGCCGCTCCTGGATGAAATGCCGGCCGGCCCGGCTTGACGCCGGGCCGGCCGGACCGTCACCAGGAGGAACACCATGACCCGACTCGCGCCAGCCCTTCGCCTCGCGGCGGCCTTCATCGCCGCCCTGGCCGCCGCGCCCGCGGCGGCCAAGGTCGTGGGCAAGACCGTCGACTACACCGCTCAGGGAGTGACGTTGAAGGGCTACTACGCCTACGACGATGCCCGCCCGGGCAAGCACCCCGGGGTGCTGGTGGTGCACGAGTGGTGGGGGCTCAACGACTACGCCCGCAAGCGGGCTCGCATGCTGGCCGAGCTGGGCTATCCGGCCCTGGCGGTGGACATGTACGGCGACGGCAAGACCGCCATGCACCCGGACGACGCCGGCAAGTTCGCCAGCGAGACCACCAAGAACTTCGAGGTCGCCAAGGCCCGCTTCCTGGCGGCGCAGGAGTTCCTGGCCCGCCAGCCTCAGGTGGACGGCCAGCGCCTGGCCGCCATCGGCTACTGCTTCGGCGGGGGCGTGGTCCTCAACATGGCGCGCCAGGGCGACGACCTCCGGGGGGTGGCGAGCTTCCACGGGAGCCTCGCGGCCGCCAAGCCCGCCGAGCCTGGCTCGGTGAAGGCGAAGGTCATCGTCTTCAACGGCGCCGACGACAAGTTCGCACCCCCCGAGGCCGTGGCGGCCTTCAAGAAGGAGATGACCGACGCCAAGGCCGATTTCCGCTTCGAGAACCTGCCGGGCGCGGTCCACAGCTTCACCAACCCCGACTCCACCGAGCTGGGGAAGAAGTTCAACATGCCCCTCGCCTACAACGCCGCCGCCGACCACAAGTCCTGGTCCGAGCTGCAGACCTTCCTGAAGCAGGTCTTCAAGTAGGCGGGCCGCGCGGTTGGCCGCGGTCGCCCCGGGCGTGATTCCGGCTCACGCCCGGCCCCCGACCCGTCGCGGAAAGGGCGCCGTACTTCGCAGCGCCGTGGGTTGGTCCCCCGCCGGGGCTCGACCGGAAGGGATCCCTTCGCTCCGAGCGGTGATAGCTTCGCCAGGATCGCAGACGGACGGCCTCGATGGCGCACCACCTCGCGACAACCCTCCTCGCCGCCTCGCTCGCCGCCCTCGGCGCCGGCCAGGCAGCCCCGGCGGCCCCGGAGCCGGCGACGTTCCTTCCCGCGGCCGTCGCCGACGCGGCCGGGACCGTCGCCTGCCTGCGCACCCCCGAGGGCGGCGTCGAGGCCGTGGACCTCGTGAGCGGCGGGGAGCTATGGCGGTCGGCCGCGCCGTCCCGCGCCCTGCTCGTGGCCGGAGGCCGGGCCTTCGTCCTCGAGGAGCGCGGCCAGCGCCGAGGATCCTTCGCCGAGATCCGGGTGTCCCGGCGGGGGACAAGCCCCCGCCCTACGGCTCACCGACGCCGGTTCCATGCGTGCACGCATGGCCTCAGGCGCGGGTGAGGCCCTCGGGCCCCAAGACCGCCCGCTCCCCCACCTGGAAGGGCTCCCCCGCGGCCAACCGCGTGGCCCGCCTACTTGAAGACCTCCTTCAGGAAGGTCTGCAGCTCGGACCAGGACT
>DASRTO010000093.1:0-22147 GCA_035655915.1 Anaeromyxobacteraceae bacterium | reverse complement strand
CTTCGATCCGTTTCTGGACCGTGTTTATGTTTAGACAATGTCTAAATACGAAGCCGGCGTGCGTCAAGCCGGCCGGGCGGCCCTCTTGGGGCGCCCCCGCGCCGGCAGCGCGCTCTTGGCCGAGATGAAGGCGCTCCGCGGAAGATCGGGCCGGCGCCGCGAGGTGGCCGGGGAGCTCCCCCGCTCTGGCGCTCCAGGGGCCCGCGCCCGTCAGGGACGGCGGCTTCGGCCGCGCCGCCCGCGCATCACCACCTGGTACTCGCGGACGTCCACGCCCTTCAGGTTCTCGACGTTCTTCACCTCGACGGCCTCCCAGGCCACGTCGTGGATCGAGCCGGTGGCGTCGTCGATGAAGTGGTGGTGGGGAGCGAGGTGCGGGTCGAAGACCACCTTGCCCTCGGCGAGGATGAGCTGCCGGAGCAGGCCCTTGGCGACGAACAGGTTCAGGGTGTTGTAGACGGTGGCCCGCGAGATCATGGGGAAGTCGGCGCGGACCCGCGCCCACACCTGGTCGGCGGAGGGGTGCTCCTCGGTGGAGAGGACGTACTCGGCCACCGCCATCCGCTGCGCGGATGGCTGGATGCCGTGCTGTCGCAGCCGCTCGCCGAGGTCGCTCACGCTATTTAGACTAAGTCTAAGAGCGCTCCGTGGCAACCCCAGTTGGTCCTGACCCCCCTCCTCGGACCGGGTTATGGCCCGGACGTCCGCCGGGAGGTGCGCCGTGTGGCCCCAGAACCCCCTGCTCGCCAGGCTCGGCATCGAGCACCCGATCATCCAGGCCCCCATGGCCGGGGGGCCGTCCACGCCGGAGTTGGCGGCGGCGGTCTCCGAGGCCGGGGCCCTGGGCTCCTGGGCCGGCGGCTACCTCCCGCCCGAGGCCATCCGGGGCGCCATCCGCGACATCCGCCAGCTGACTGGCCGCCCCTTCGGGGTGAACCTGTTCGCGCCGCTTCCGGCCGAGCGGGCGCCGACGCCGGAGGAGTTGGCCCGGGCCAACGCCGCGGTCGAGCCCTTCCGGCGCGAGCTCGGGCTCGCGGCCCCGGAGCGCCCGGCGGCGCGCCCCCGCTTCGAGGAGCAGCTGGAGGCGATCCTGGAGGAGGGGGTTCCGGTGTTCAGCTTCACCTTCGGCGCCCTGGGCGCGGCGACGGTGCGGCGCCTGCGGGAGCGGGGGATCCTGGTCATGGGCACGGCCACCACGCCCGGCGAGGCCGCCGAGCTCGAGCGCGAGGGCGTGGACGCGGTGGTGGCGCAGGGGGCCGAGGCGGGGGGCCATCGCGGCACCTTCGCCGGGCCGCCGGAGGGCGGGCTCATCGGCACGCTGGCCCTGGTGCCCCAGGTGGTGGACCGCGTCCGCGTGCCGGTGGTGGCGGCGGGGGGGATCATGGACGGCCGAGGCCTGGCCGCGGCCCTGGCCCTGGGGGCCTCCGCGGCGCAGATGGGCACCGCCTTCCTGGCCACCCCCGAGAGCGGGGCCAGTCCGGTCTACAAGGAGGCGGTGCTCGGGCCCGCCGACGAGGACCGGACCGCGCTCACCCGGGCCTTCTCCGGCCGGCTGGCCCGCGGCGTCAGGAACCGCTTCATGGTCGAGGTCGAGCGCGCCGGCGCCATCCTCCCCTTCCCCGACCAGAACGCCCTCACCCAGGACATCCGCCAGGCGGCCGCCCGCGGGCGGCGGGCCGAGATGCTCTCCCTGTGGGCCGGCCAGGCCGTGCCGCTGGCCACGGCGCGGCGGGCGCGGGAGGTGGTCGAGGCCACCGTGAGCCAGGCGCGGGAGGTGCTGCGACGGCTGCGCTCGCCGTAGGCGCCGCTCAGCCTCGGCCCTCGGCCGCCTGCCGCTCGCCCGTCCCCAGCCGCCCCGCCAACCGGTCGCGCTGGCGGAGGATGGCGGCGTCGGCCAGCATGCGCCCGGCCCAGCGGTAGACGTTGAAGTGGGCCAGGTAGGCGCGCATGGCCCGCATGCGGTCGGCCTGCTCCTGGGGCGCCATGGAGAGGGCCGTGGCCATGGCCTCGCTGGCCTCCTCCAGGTCGTAGGGATTCACCAGCAGCGCCTCGGGCAGCTCCCGGGCCGCCCCGGTGAAGCGCGACAGGAGCAGCACCCCCCGCTCGTCGTCGCGGGCGGCCACGAACTCCTTGGCCACCAGGTTCATGCCGTCGTGGAGGCTGGAGACGTAGCAGAGGTCGGCGGCCCGGTAATAGCGGAAGATCTTCGGCGGCTCGTGGTGCTCCCGCAAGAGGGCGATGGGGCGATAGGACCCGCTGCCGAAGCGCTCGTTGATGCGCGCCGCCAGCCGCTCCACCGCCTCGTTCAGCGCCCGGTAGCTCTCGATGGCGGTGCGGCTCGGCGCCGCCAGCTGGGCGAAGGTGAAGCGACCCCGGAGCGAGGGGAAGCGCTCCAGCGCCCGCTCCACCGCCAGCAGCCGCTCCTCGATGCCCTTGGTGTAATCGAGGCGGTCCACGCCCACCCCCAGCCGGGCGTCGGCGGGGAGCGAGAGCGCCTGGAACACCTCGCGGCGGCAGGCCTCCACCGGCGGCGCTCCGCCCGCCCAGCGGTTGGGCCAGTCCACCGAGATGGGGTAGGGGCGCACCATGGTCTCGCGCCCGCCCATGACGATCGACTGCCGCTCGCGGTCGATGCGCGACTCCAGGAAGCGGTCCACCGACTCCAGGAAGTTGTTGCAGTGCTGCTGGGTCTGGAAGCCGACCACGCTCGCGCCCAGGAGCCCCTCCAGCAGCCGCGCCGCCCAGGGGCAGATGCCGAGGCGCTCGGCGTTGGGCCAGGGGATGTGCCAGAAGGCGATGATGGTGGCCCGCGGCAGCCGCTCCCGCAGCATGGCCGGCAGGAGGGCGAAGTGGTAGTCCTGCACCAGGATGATGGGGTCGAGGCCGTCCACCTCCTGGCACACCGCCTCGGCGAACTTGCGGTTCACCCGCTGGTAGTGCTCCCAGTCGCCGGCGCGGAAGGTCGGCCGCACGTGCACCACGTGGCACAGCGGCCACAGCCCCTCGTTGGCGAACCCATAGTAGTAGCCCCGCTCCTCCTCGGAGGTGAGCCAGACGCGGCGCAGCGAGTAGGACTCCTCGCCGGGGGGCACCCGCAGCCGGCCGTGGCGGTCGCTGGCCTCGCGGTCGGCCGGGCCGCTCCCGTGCGCCACCCAGGTCCCGGAGCAGGCCCGCATCACCGGCTCCAGGGCGGTCACCAGGCCGCTGGCGGGGTGGAGCACCCGCAGCCCGCCGCCCGGGTCGCGGTCGTGGAGGTAGGGCTCGCGGTTGGCGACCAGCACCACGCTCTCGCCCCCCAGGTGGCGGGTCAGGCTCTGGTGCAGCCGCTCCGCCGACCAGGGCCCCAGGCGCGGTCCGGTCTGGTCGGCGGCCAGCTGGGCCATCAGCTCCTCGACATCCCTGGGAATGGGGGCGAACGCCCGGCGGCGCTTCCCGCCCGGGAGGAGCCGCATCATGCCGGCGGTGCCCTCCCGCATGAGCCGCTGCATCTCCGCGGTCCAGCCGCGCCAGGAGAGGCGCGCCACCAGGGTGGTCACCACCGCCGCGGCCACCGCCACCACCGCGAAGGCGACGGCGGCGAAGCGCCAGGTCTGCTCCTCGCGCCGCGTCACGTATCTCATGTCGTGGACCACCACCACGAAGCCCACCGGGCCGGCGCCGTCGCCCACCGGCACCGCGTCCAGGCGCACCGGCCCGCCCCGCAGCTGGCGCACCTCGCCGAAGGCCTGCCAGCCGACCTCCCCGCCCGCCTCCGGGCGCACGTGCGCCGCCAGGGTCCGGCACCAGGGGCCCGCCGGGAAGTCGCGGGTGGCGGCCCAGGGCTCCGGCTTCTCGTCGTCGCAGGCGGCCACCGCCAGGACGCGCTCGTTGCGCCCCAGGTCGTCGAGGAGGCGACCCACCCGGGCGCGATTGCCGCCACGCCAGTGCTCCACCAGCCCTTCCTGGACGCTGTTCACCACCAGCTGGGCCCGCAACGCCACATCCCGCTCGAACCAGCGGCGGATGGTGGCGTTCATGGCGGTGGCCCCGCCCCAGGCGATGGCGCCCAGGAACACCAGCAGCGGGAGCATGACCCGGAAGACGTACCGCATGGAGCTGGGATCGTAACCCGCGGGACCTCTGAGACCCAACCATCCTCTCGAGCCGTATCCCGGGCGGGGCCTGCCCCGGCAGGGGGCAGCGGGACCGGCCACTGCGAACCCGCTTGGACGTGGCGCGGGAGGGTCCGTACACTCGCCGCGGAGCTCCCATGGCACGTCCCATCGCAGGCGATCCCCTCTGGTTCAAGGACGCCGTCATCTACGAAACCCACGTGAAGTGCTTCTTCGACCACGACGGCGACGGGGTGGGGGACTTCGCCGGGCTCCTGGAGAAGCTGGACTACCTCGAGGAGCTGGGCGTCACCTGCCTGTGGCTGCTCCCCTTCTACCCCTCCCCCTGGCGCGACGACGGCTACGACATCGCCGACTACCGCGCCGTCCACCCCGCCTTCGGGTCGCTCGAGGACTTCCAGCGCCTCCTGGCCGAGGCGCACCGGCGCCGCATCCGGGTGCTGACGGAGCTGGTGGTGAACCACACCTCCGACCAGCATCCCTGGTTCCAGCGGGCCCGGCGGGCGCCGCCCGGCTCGCCTGAGCGCGACTACTACGTGTGGAGCGAGACCGACCGCCGCTACGAGCAGGCCCGCATCATCTTCACCGACACCGAGCGCTCCAACTGGGCCTGGGACGGCGAGGCCCAGGCCTACTACTGGCACCGCTTCTTCTCCCACCAGCCCGACCTGAACTTCGAGAGCCCGCGGGTGCTGCAGGAGGTGCTGGACGTGCTGGCCTTCTGGGCCGACCTGGGGGTGGACGGCTTCCGGCTGGACGCCCTTCCCTACCTGTGCGAGGCCGAGGGCACGAGCTGCGAGAACCTCCCCGAGACGCACGCCGTGGTCCGGCGCATCCGCTCCTTCCTGGACGCGCGCTGGCCGGGGCGCATGCTCCTCGCCGAGGCCAACCAGTGGCCGGCCGACGTCCGCCCCTACTTCGGGAACGGCGACGAGTGCCACATGGCCTTCCACTTCCCGCTCATGCCCCGCATCTTCATGGCGCTCCGGCTGGAGGACTCCCAGCCCATCCGCGACATCCTGGCCCGCACCCCGGAGATCCCGGCGAGCTGCCAGTGGGGGCTGTTCCTGCGCAACCACGACGAGCTGACCCTGGAGATGGTCACCCCCGACGAGCGCGAGTACATGACCCTGGCCTACGCCGGCGACGCCCGCATGCGCCTCAACGTGGGCATCCGGCGGCGGCTCGCCCCGCTGGTGCAGAACCACCGGGGGCGCATCGAGCTCCTGCACGCCCTGCTCTTCTCCTTCCCGGGGACGCCCGTCCTCTACTACGGCGACGAGCTGGGGATGGGCGACGACGTCTCGCTCCCGGACCGCGCCGGAGTGCGCACCCCCATGCAGTGGAGCGCAGACCGCAACGCCGGCTTCTCGCGCGCCGAGCCGGACAAGCTCTACGCCCGGCCCATCGCCGACCCGGTCTACGGCTACCAGGCGGTGAACGTGGACGCCGAGCGCGCCGACGGGTCGTCGCTCTTGCACTGGGTGCGGAACCTCGTCGCCCTGCGCAAGCTCTTCCCGGTCTTCGGGCGCGGCACCATGGAGGTGCTCCCCATCGCCAACCGCAAGGTGCTGGCGTACCTGAGGCGCCTCGGCAGCGACGTGGTCCTGTGCGTGGCCAGCCTGTCGCGCGTCCCCCAGCCCGCCGAGCTCGACCTCTCCGCCTTCGAGGGCTACGTGCCGGTGGAGATGCTGGGCTACACCGAGTTCCCCCGCATCGGCCGCGCCCCCTACCCGCTCACCCTCGGGCCGTACGGGTTCTTCTGGTTCGAGCTCCGGGCGCCGTGATCCGCTCGGGCGGAGGGGCCGGTCCGGGCGCTCCGCCCCGCCCGAGGAGGGCTTCCAGCCGGCGTCGGCCGGCGGAGGTGCAGTAGGGGAGGAAGAGCGCCAGGGTGGCGCGCGCGTGGAGGTCCAGGGCTTCCGCCGGATCGCGCTCGGGAGCCGAGAGGATCGCCGACGGGAGCCAGAAGAAGACCTGGGTGAACACCTGCTGCCGCAGCTGGGGCAACCCGTCCCGCAGGCGCTCCCCGTCCAGCAGCCCCGCCGCGACCAGGCGCGACACGATGGCGTCGACTCGCGCCCCGCGCGCGCGCTGGGTCGCCTCGTGGAGCGGGCGCAGCGCCGGCAGCGCCACCAGCAGCCCCACGTAGTCGCGAAGGAGCCACCGGTTCTCCAGGTCGCGGCGCATGATGGCGCGGACGATCGCGTCCACCCGCTCGAAGTCCACCGCCTCCATGGGCGCGCTCAGGAGCGCGTTGTTGGCGGCGTGGCCCTCCTGGATCAGCGCCGAGACCAGGGCTTCCTTGGTAGGGAAGTGATACGAGACGTTGCCCGGGCTCAGGCCGAGATCCCTGGCGATCTCGCGTACCCCCACGGAGGCAACCCCGCGCTCGTTGAAGGCCCGGCGGGCATGCTCCAGGATGCGTCGAGCCGTCCCTTCCGTGACCTGCCTGGCGGGTCGACCCATGTTAGTACGTTGACCTAGGCGCATGCCCTCCAGTATAGTACGACGTACTAGGAAGGAGGCTCGCCGTGATGGAGACCATCGAGAACCCGGTGACGGGCGAGCGGGCCGTGCTGGTGGAGAGCTCCCGCGACAGCGGCGGAGCGCGAACGGTCATGGACCTGGAGGTCGCGCCCGGCGGCGGACCGCCGGCTCATTCCCACGACGCCCACCGCGAGCGGATCGATGTCCTGTATGGGGTGATGGAGGTGACCGTGGACGGCGTCACCCGCCGGCTGGGCGCCGGCGAGCACGTGGTCATCGAGCCGGGGAGCGTCCACGCCTGGCGGAACGCGTCGTCCGATCGGGTCCTCAGGTTCCGCGGGATGCACACCCCGGGCAATCCCGGGTTCGAGGTCGCCCTGCGCGTCCTGTTCGGGCTGGCGCGCGACGGCGAGGTCCGCCGCAGCGGTCTCCCCCGGCGCTTCGGGGACCTGGCGCTGATCTTCGAGTGGAACCAGGGGCTGCCCGCCGGGCCCATCCGGCTGCTCGGGCCGGTGGCCGCCTGGTCGGCCCGCCGGGCCAGGGCGCGCGGCCGGGCCGCCGAGCTGCTCCGCCGCTACGGCTGCGAGGAGCCGGGCGCCCTGCAGGCGGCCGCTCGATAGGTGGTTGCCAGAGGGGCAGGTTCAGGCGAGCCGTGGCGACTCGTGCGGGCGTGGCAGGGGGCTCACGCGCTCGTAGGTCTCCGCCACCTCCCTGAGCCGCGCCGCCAGCTCGGGAGTGCAGTCCCCCTCGGCGAACCGCCAGCGCCAGTTGCCGAGCGCCCGGCCGGGCACGTTGAGCCTGGCCTCGCTGCCGAGGCCGAGCGGGTCCTGGAGCGGCACCACCACCGTGTCGGCCACCGAGGCGCCGAGCGTCCGGATGAAGGTCCAGTTCATCTCCGCCCCGTCGGTGGCGAGGTAGCGGCGGGCCCGCTCCCGCTCGCGGGCCACCGACTCCGGGGTGCGGGTGGAGTGGCCGGGCCCCTCGCCGGTCCACCAGCCCAGGGCGGTGTCGTTGTCGTGGGTGCCGCTGTAGGCCACCAGGTCGCGCTCCCAGTTGTGGGGCCGGAAGGTAGGCGCCTGCGGATCGTCGCCGAAGGCGAACTGGAGGATGGCCATGCCCGGCAGGCCGAAGCCGCGCCGGAGCGCCTCCACCTCGGGCGTGATCACGCCCAGGTTCTCGGCCACGAGCGGCAGGGCCCCCAGCTCCCGCCGCAGCGCCTGGAAGAGCGCCGCCCCGGGCCCGGGCACCCAGCGCCCGCGCTGGGCGGTGGGCTCGGAGGCGGGGATCTCCCAGCAGGCCTCGAAGCCGCGGAAGTGGTCGAGCCGCACCCGGTCGCACAGCGAGAGGGCGGCTCGGACCCGCTCCACCCAGAAGGCGAAGCCCTCGGCGCGCTGGGCCTCCCAGTCGTGGAGCGGGTTGCCCCAGCGCTGCCCGCTGGCGCTGAAGTAGTCGGGCGGCACCCCGGCCACCACCTCCGGCCGGCCGGCCGCGTCGAGCCGGAAGAGCCGGCGCCGGGCCCACACCTCGGCGCTGTCGTGGGCCAGGTAGATGGGGAGGTCGCCCATGAGGGAGAGGCCCCGCTCGCGGCAGCGCTCCCGGAGCGCCGCCCACTGCCGGAAGAAGGCGAACTGGGCGAAGACCTGGGCCTCGATCTCGGCCGAGAGCGCCCTCCGGGCCAAGAGGAGCGCCGCCGGGTCCCGGCCGGCGAGGTCCCGGGGCCATTCCACCCAGGGGCGGCCGCCCTGGCGCTCCTTCACCGCCAGGAACAGGGCGAAGTCGTCGAGCCAGCCGGCCTCCCGCTCCCGGAAGGCCGCCAGGGCCTCGCGCTCCGCCGGCGCAGCCCGGGCCGCGAAGCGCCCGGCGGCGAGCCGCAGGCGCCGCGCCTTCCAGGGGATGACCGCTCCGTAGTCCACGGCGCGCTCCGGGAAGGGCGGCGGCTCGAGGTCGGCCGCCTCCAGCAGCCCCTCTCGCCACAGCGCCTCGAGGGACACCAGCAGGGGGTTCCCGGCGAAGGCCGAGAGGGCCTGGTAGGGCGAGTCGCCGTAGCCCGCCGGGCCGAGCGGCAGCACCTGCCACAGCCGCTGGCCGGCCGCCGCCAGCCAGCCGGCGAAGCGGAGCGCCCCGTCGCCGAGGTCCCCCACCCCGTGGGGCGAGGGGAGCGAGGTGGGGTGGAGCAGGATGCCGCTGGCGCGCACCTGGCGGTCCGCCGGCTAGAGGTGCCGCACCTCGTCCTCGGCCTCCTCCTCCTGGCCGGCCTCGCGCCGCGGCTCGGCCTCCCGGATGCGCCGCTCCCAGGTGCGGCTCACCGCCTCGCGCGAGCCCAGCCCCACCGCCAGCGACAGGGCCAGCACGATGCCGCCAAAGAGGATGCCGAAGGAGAGGCTGAGGATGGTCCCGCCGATGCCCAGGTGCTCCAGCGCCATCGCCGCCGCCAGCACCACCACCAGCCAGCGCACCCCCAGGGCCAGCGGCCGGCCCGAGCGGACGCGGAGGTTCACCGCGTTCACCAGCACGCTGCGCTCCAGGAAGCGGGCCGCGAAGAGGCCGGCCACGAAGATCACCCCGGCCGCGGCCACGTTGGGCAGCCAGTCGAGCAGCTTGCGCGCCAGCCCGCCGGCGGTGGCGCCGCCCAGCGCGCCCAGCGCCAGCGCGGCCCCGCCCAGCAGCACCAGCCAGAACCCCAGCCGCGACAGGAGTGCAGTGGGGCTGCCCCCGGGAGACCAGTCGAGGAGCCCCTCGAACCCCCACTGGCGGCAGCGGCGGTCGAAGGCCAGGCCGGTGAGGGCCCGCCGCACCCCGGCCCGCACCCCCAGGGCGGCCAGCAGCGACAGCCCCATCACCAGCGCCATGGCGATGACGCCCGGCAGGACCGCCAGCAGCGACTCGAGGGCCCGCTCCAGCGACCGGGCCAGGATGGTCTGGGTCCGTTCCCACATGGCGGCACCTCGGCGCGGCCGCCAGGGCCGCGCGTCAGGGGTTGAACCGGTCCGGCCACCTCCACCGGGAGATGAGGTAGGGCTTCTCGCCCTCGAAGGCCAGGCACAGGCGCTCCACCCGCGCCTCCACCGCCACCGGCTCCTGGCCGCCGCACTCGGCCACGAACCCCGCCAGCCAGCCCAGGTAGATGGGGGTGAGCGACCGGAGGAGCTGGCCCCGGTCCATGACGCGCTGCCGGTGCCCCAGCGCGAAGTCGTAGACCACCCGGGCCCACAGCCCGTCGTCGAGCCGGAAGGAGGCCACCGGCTCGCGCGCCGCCCGGCGTAGCGCCAGGAGCGTCGCCGGCGGGAGGACTGCCCCCCACACCTCCGTGAGGTCGTGGCAGCCGAGCTCGAAGGCCTGGACCAGCCGCGCCGCGCCGGGAGGGTGGCCGGTCCCGGGCAGCGGCGCGCTCTCGCCGAAGGTCGGGACCGGGCGGGAGCCGCGCACGCGCTGCCAGGCGGCGGCGGTCCGCTCCATGCCGCGGAAGAGCGTCCCCGCCACCCGCGCCAGCGACTCGCTGGGCGGCCCCTCCGGCTCGGCCAGGTAGGGCGGGTAGGGCCCCAGAAAGGCCTGGCCCGCGGCGAAGCCCCCCTCCACCGCCCGGGTCACCACCCACAGGTCGGCCCCGGCGCGGGCCGGGTCCCCGGCCCAGTCGGCGTCGGCGGCCAGGCGCTCGGCGAACCGCCGCGACAGGGCCAGCTCGGCCCCAAGCGGCTGGCGCAGCCGCACCCCGTAGAGGGCGCGCGTGACCGGGTAGACCAGGGCGGTGGTGAGCGCCCCCTCGAAGGGCGCCCGCCGGTAGGAGGCGCAGACGAAGTCGACCCCATGGTCCAGCACCGGCCCGAGCAGCAGCCCCAGCCGCCCGGGGTCGCCGGCCCCGCCCACCCAGGCGCAGGCCGCGGCGCCGGCGTCGAGGCCCAGCCGCAGGAGGCCGGGCAGGGCGCCGTCGGCCGCCAGGTGGCTCCCCGCCGCGCCGGGCGGCTGGCGCGGCAAGGCCACCACCTTCACGGCGCGGCCGGGGAGGGCCTGGCTCGCCTCCTCCACCACCGCGGCGGCCAGCCGCTCGCCCTCCGGCCCGGCGGGCACGCCCACCACGGCCTGGGCCGGACGCTCCGCCTCCGGGGGCTGCGCCGGCTCGGCCGGCGGGAGGGCGGGCGCGGTGCTGCTCATGGGAGGCCGGGGAGCATGCTACCGCCGCCCGGCTCCGGGTGCTCGGGCCCGATTGAGGCGGGGCCGCCTCGCCGCGGTCCGAGGCTTCCCGGCGGGGGACGAGCCCCCGCCCGACCCGCTCGCGGGACGCTTGGCCGCCCTACCCGCGGGACGCCTGGCCGCCCTGGCCCTGGCGCGCCGCCAGGCGCTCGGCGATGGCCGCCTCCAGCTCCGCCAGGTCGATGGGCTTGGCCAGGAAGCGGTGCTGCCTATGGCGCTCGACGAAGCCCTGCACCCCCGGGGTGAAGGCGCCGGCGGTCATGAACACCACCTGGCGCGCCTGCTCGGGGTGGGCCGCCTGGAGCTGCGCCAGGAGCTCCATGCCGCTCACCTCGGGCATCACCAGGTCGCACAGCAGGAGGTCGAACCGGGCCCCGGCCTCGAGCAGCGCCATGGCCTCGCGCGCCGAGGTCACCGCCATCACCTCGTGGGCCGGAGAGAGGAGCCGCTGCACCACCGCCCCCACCAGCGGCTCGTCGTCCACCACCAGCACCCGGGCCCGCGGGCCCGGCTCTGGCCCGCCGGCGGCCCGCTCCGCCGCCGGCAGCAGCACCCGCATGGTCGTGCCCTGGCCCGGCGCGCTCTGGACCGCGATCTCGCCGCCCAGCGAGGTGACGATGGAGTGCGAGATGGAGAGGCCGAGCCCGGTGCCCTGGCCCACCGGCTTGGTGGTGAAGAACGGGTCGAAGATGCGGGCCTGGTCCTCCGGCGCGATGCCGCGCCCGCTGTCGGCGACCTCCACCGTGACCCGCCCCCGGTGCGGGTCCCAGGCGGTGGAGACCCGCACCTCGTGGCGGCCGGCATCCCCCTCGGGGATCGACTGGGCCGCGTTGACGAGCAGGTTCAGGAACACCTGGGAGAGCCGCGACTCGGCCCCCAGCACCGGGGGCAGCTCCTCGAGCCGCCGGGTGAGGCGCGCCCGGGCGGTGATCTGCCGCTCGGCCATCTTGAGGGCGAACTCCAGGGCCCGGTTGACGTCCACCGGCCGGACCTCCTCGGGCTCGTTCCCCCGCGAGAAGGTGGCCAGGTCGCGCACGATGGCGCGGATGCGCTCGGCTCCCTCGCGGGCGTCGCGCAGCGCCTTCTCCACCGCGCCGCGCCGCTGCGGGTCGGCCGCGGCCGAAAGCTCCTCCTGCAGGAACTGGAGGTTCCCCACCACGAAGGCCAGCGGGTTGTTGATCTCGTGGGCCACCCCGGCCGCCAGGGTGCCCAGGGAAACCATCCGGTCGGCCAAGAGGAGCCGCGCCTCGAGCTGCTTGCGCTCCCCCACGTCGCGGGCCACCACGATGGCGGCCAGCGCCCGCCCCTCCCCGTCGCGAAGCGGGGCGGCGGTGAGCTCGGCCAGGCACTCCTCCCCGCCCTTGCGGCGCAGCGGCGCCTCGCGCGTGAAGCGCCCAGACCGGGCCACCTCGGCCAGCACCGAGGAGGTGAGCTCGTCGGGGCGGCGCGGATCGAGCAGCTCGCCGGGCCGGCGCCCCAGCGCCTCGGCCCGGGTCCAGCCGAAGAGCCGCTCGGCGCCCCCGTTCCAGTCCACGATCTCGCCGCGCAGGTCGACCACCACCACCGCGTCGGAGAGGCTCTCGAACACCAGCGCGTAGCGGCTCAGCTCCTGCTCCACCGCCCGGCGGGCGGTGACGTCCATGAGGGTGCCGGTGACGTGGGTGGCCGACCCGGACTCGTCGCGGAAGACCTCGCCGCGCAGCTCCAGCCAGCGCGCCCCCTGGCCGTCGGGCGGCGCCACCCGGCAGCGGATCTCGCAGGCCCGCCCGTGGCGGGCCGTCCCCTCCAGCACCTCGCGCATCTGGCCGGCGTCGCCGGCGTCGAGCAGGTCCCAGAAGCCGCGCGGGCGGTCGGAGGCCATCCCCGGCGGCGGGT
The DNA here is from genome assembly GCA_035655915.1 of Anaeromyxobacteraceae bacterium. GTDB lineage: Bacteria > Myxococcota > Myxococcia > Myxococcales > Anaeromyxobacteraceae > DASTPH01. The sequence goes on along the minus strand of DASRTO010000093.1, from coordinate 9,485 downwards.
CCAGCAGCCGCTCGGCGCCCCCCGACAGCGTCACCACCCCGCTGGCCGCGTTCCACTCCCAGGCCCCGATGCCCGCCGCGGCCAGCGCCCGGCGCAGCCGCTCCTCCCCTTCCTCCAGGTGCTCGCGCAGCGAGAAGCGCAGCGCCGTCACCGTTCCCAGCTGGATCTTGTCCCCCTCCCGCAGCGGGGAGGAGCGAACGCGCAGGCCGTTCACGTAGGTGCCGTTGCGCGACTGCAGGTCGACGAGCACGCACTCGCCGCCCGGGCGCCGCACCACCATGGCGTGGCGCCGCGAGACGCCCGGGTCGTCCACCTCGACGTCGGCCTCCGCGCCGCGCCCGATGACGGTCTCCTCCTTGCCGATGCGGTGGAAGCGCCCCAGGTCGGCGTGGCGCGAGGAGTTCACCCACACCAGGCAGGGCTGGCCCCCGCCCCGGTCCAGCACCTCGGGTGGCCGGCCACCGCCCGCCGTGGATGGGTCGATCGGGGTCATCGCTCCTGCTTCCGGTCGTGCCGAGAGCCCCCGCCGGCTACGCCATCCGGGTGAGCCTGCGGCGACTCCCTCGGCGGGTCATTAAAGCACCACTCCGACAAAGCACCACTCCGACCCGGCTCCTGCCCCTCGATCATGGTACCCGGGTTGGGCGCGGCGGCCCCCCGGCGACCCACCCCGGATCATGGTACAGCGCGAAAGTCCTCGACGATCCACACTGGTCTCGGCTCCAGGGCGTCCCAGGACCTCGTGCCGAACTCGCGGTCGCGCGAGCGAGAGGTCGATGGCACACAAGCGCAGAGAGCGGACGTGGTTGGCCGCGCTCGCCGCGACCGCGGCGAGTCTCGCCGCTTGCCCGGCTCCGCCGCCGGCGGGCCCCACACCCGAGGCGCTGCTCACCAGCAACGGCCTCACCACCAATGGGCTCACCACCAACGGCCTCACCACCAACGGGATGACGACCAACGGGCTCACCACCAACGGCCTCACCACCAACGGCCTCACCGCCGACGGGCTGGCCTCGGTGGACTTCCTGGCCTGGTTCGAGACCGACCCGGTGGTGGCCGACATGGTGATGCGCTACATCGCCCGCTGCGCCCTTCCGGCCGGGGAGAGCCTTTCCTGGGCGTGGAACGGGCTCGGCTACACCTGGCACGGCGTGCTCGGGCTCGCCCCCAGCTGGGGCTCCGGGGTGGCCATCCCCGCCGCCGAGCAGCAGCTGGTGACCGCCTGCCTGGCTGCCCATTCCAACAAGTTCGGCCTGCACGTGGCGCTGTCGGTGCGCGGCCCGCTGTCCGACGGCGAGTCCTCCATCCCCCTCGACCCGGGCGAGGAGGACGCGTTCGACCACCCGGAGGGCTGCTTCTTCGGCAACTTCTTCGACGGCAGCGGGATCTACAGCGGCGGCTTCCTCTCTTCCTGGACGGCGGAGGAGACGAACCCGCGCGGCTGCGCCGTGGAGGCGGGGCTCCCCGGCGCCTGCCCGCCCATCCAGCACGTGGGGAACTGCGACGACGTCTGCACCCCGGCCAACAAGGCCGGGCCCACCGAGTACGCCAGCTGCACGCTCGACGGGCAGAGCTACCTCCCGCTCACGACCTATCTCTCGCCGGTCAGCGTCTACGTATGCGGCGACGGCGTGTGCCAGTTCACCGAGTCGCCCTACGATCCGCTGACCGGCGGCGGCTGCCCGAGCGATTGCGACGGCCTGTAGCCGGGCGCCGCCCATGGCCCAGGGCGACACCACCCCTCCCGGCCGGCGCGGCGCCGGACCGCCGACTCCGGCCACGCTGGTGGTGGGCGGCGGCCTGACCGCGCCCACCGCCCGCGAGCAGTGGTCGGTCCCGGGCTACCAGGTCGAGGAGGTCATCGGGCGCGGCGGCTTCGCGGTGGTGCTGGCGGCCCGCCGCGCCGCGGACGGGACGCCGGTGGCGCTCAAGCTGGCCCGCTCCGATCCCGCGGCCCGCGCCCAGATCCTCCGCGAGGCCGAGGCGCTGCGCGCGGTGGGGCCGCCGGCGGCCCCAGCCCTCCTCGAGGCCGGGGCGCTGCCGGACGGCACTCCCTTCCTGGCCCTGGAGCGCATCGCCCTGCCCACCCTGAGCGAGCGGTTGGCCGCCGCCGGCGGGAAGCTGCCGCGCGAGGAGGCCGGACCCAGGGCGCTGGCGGTCCTTGATGCGCTGGGGGCGGTCCACGCCGCCGGCTGGGCCCACTGCGACCTCACCCCGACCAACGTCTTCGTGGGCCCCGATCCCGCCGCGGCGCGCCTCTTCGACTTCGGGCTCGCCGAGCGGCTCGACGAGGAGGCGCCACCGCCCGGGCCGGGCCTGGTCTTCGCCGGCACCCCCGAGTACATGGCTCCCGAGCAGTGCCAGGGGCGGATCCGGCCCGACGCCCGCGCCGACGTGTACGCCTTCGGGGCGGTGCTCCACCACCTGCTCCTGGGACGCCCCCCCTTCACCGGCTCGCCCGCGGAGGTGCAGCAGGCCCACCTGAACCTCCGGCCGCGCCGCCCCTCGGAGCTGGGGCCGGTCTCGCCGGCGCTGGAACAGGTGCTCTTGCGCTGCCTGGCCAAGGACCCGGCCGGCCGCTACGCCGACGCCTTCCTGCTGCGGGCGGCGCTGGCCGCGGCGCTGGCCAAGGACGCGGTGGCGGAGCGCCGGCGCGCCTCGGCGCCGGGGCCGGGGCGCGAGGCCGCGACGGCGGAGGGCCCGCCGGGCCCGGGGCCCTCGCCGGCCCCGGAGGCGGCGGCCTGGACCCAGGAGAAGCGGCCGGTGGCGGTGCTGTTCCTCGAGTCGGGCGCCGACGCCCTGGAGATCCAGGCCAACGCCGCCCAGAGCGGCGGCCACCTGGCCCACGCCGGCGCCGGGCGCTTCGCGGTGGTCTTCGACGCCGGCGCCGGGGAGAACCCGGCCCGGCTGGCGCTGGCCGGCGCCTTCCGGCTCCACGGGCGCGGGCTGGCGGCGCGCCTGGTGGTGGACCTGGCCACGGTGACGGTGCAGCGGCGCCAGGGAGGGCCGCCGCGCTACCTGTCCCCGGCGCTCTCCCGCGCCGACCGCTACCCGCTTCCGGGCGACCCCGAGGGTCCGCTGGCCACCGCGGCGGCGGTGGAGATCCTGGCCGAGGCGCCCTTCGCCGCGGTCCCCGGGCGCGAGGGGTTGTTCCGGGCCCTGCCGGAGAGCCACCCTGCCGACGACCCCACGGTCATCCGGCAGCGGGCGGCGCCGCTGGTGGGGCGCGACGGCGAGGTGGCGGCCCTGGTGGCGCTGGCGCAGCGGGCCTTCGCCGAGCGCACCCCCACCGTGGCCGCGGTCATCGCCGAGGCCGGCCTGGGCAAGAGTCACCTCGGGGCCGAAGTGGCGCGGGCGCTGCGCCGGCTGGATCCGGCGCCGGAGGTGGTGGAGCTCAAGGCCCGCGAGCCCTCCGCCGGGGAGGAGGGCGGGACGCTCCGCGCCCTCCTGCGCTGGGCGCTGGACCTGCCGGCCGCGCCCGCGCCCGACGACCGGGGGCGCTCGCTCCTCGGCTCGGCGCTGCCGCCGGACATGGGCCCGGACCGATGGGCCGCCGCGGCGCTGGCGCTCGGGTGGGTCGGCCCGCAGGCGCCGGAGCTCCGCGGGGCCGGCGCTGCCCCAGGTGCGCTGCGGGCCCTCTCGGTGCGCGCCGCCGGCGAGGCGCTGCGCCGGCGCGCCCTGCGCCGTCCGCTGTGCGTCCTCCTCGACGACGCCCATCTCGCCGACGGGGCGGCCCTGGACGCGCTGGAGTACGGGGCCCTGGGCGAGGGCGGCGCGCCCCTCCTGGTGGTGGCCCTGGCCCGGCCCGCCTTCCGCGACGCCCGTCCGGCCTTTGGCGAGCGGGCGGCCCGCGTCCAGTCGCTGGGGCTTTCGGCCCTCGAGCCGGCCGCCGCCGCCGAGCTGTGCCGCCTCCTGCTCCTGCCGGCCGAGAACGTGCCGGAGCGGGCGGTGGAGCGCCTGGTGGCCCGCGCCCAGAGCATTCCCATGCTGCTGGTCGAGCTGGTGCGGGGGCTGAAGCGCGACGGCCTGCTGCGGCGCCACGACGGGGGGGCCTGGTACCTGGCCACCGACGAGCTGGAGCGGGTGCCGGACCTGCCGCTGCTGGACTGGCTGGCCCAGCGCGAGCTCTCGGCCCTACCGGAGGACCTGGCCTCCCACGCGCGCCTGGCGGCGCTGCTGGGCGACGAGTTCACCCTGCCCGAGGTGTCCGGGGTGCTGGGCCAGCTGGAGCAGGCCGGCCTGGCGGGGCCCTTCCCCCACGACACCCAGGCCGGGACGCGGCGCCTCTTGGGAGCGGGCCTGCTGCTGGCCCACCGCGGCGATCGCATCGGCTTCCGCAGCGGCCTGCTCCGGGAGGCGGTGGCCCGCTCCATGGCGCCGCCGCTGGCGCGGGCCATCCACCAGGCCGCCTGCCGCTACTACCGCGGCGCCTTCGCGCTCCCGGAGGCGCTGCGGCAGCCGCGCCTGGCCCACCACGCCGAGGCCTGCGGCCTGGTCGCCGAGGCGGCCGCCATCCATCTCGGGCTGGCCGAAGGCCAGCGAGCCCGCCAGGCCTACCTGGAGGCGGAGATCCACTACTCGCGGGCGCTGGCGCTGCTGCCCCCGGTCGAGGCCCGCTCCCGCCTGGCCGCCCTGCGGGGGCGCGGCCTCATGCGCTACCGGGTCGGTCGCTACCAGGACGCCATCGCCGACCTCGGCGCCGCGCGCGAGGTGGCCGCCTCGCTGGGCGACGCCGGCGCCCAGGTGGAGTGCCTGCTGGACGAGGCCACCGCCCTCGACTGGATGAACGACTACTCGGGCTCGGCGGAGCGCGTGGAGGCGGCCCGGCTCCTGGCGGGTCCCTCGCCCCCGCCCCTGGTGCAGGCGCGGCTGCGGCTGGGCGAGGGGCGGGCCCTGTACCGCCTGAACCGCTGGGCCCAGGCCTGCGCCGTGCTGGAGGACGCGGCCCTGCTCACCAAGCCGCTCGGGGACGAGGGCTACGAGACCCTGGTCATCTCCCTCATCCTCCTGGGCGCGGCCCTCCCGGACCTGGGGCGCAGCGACGAGTCGGAGGCGGTCTTCGCCCAGGCCCTGGAGCTGGCCCGCGAGCGGGGCGACGCGCTCCACACGGCGTCGCTGCTCAACAACCGCCGCAACCTGTGGGTGGCGCGGCGCGACCTCCTCCGGGCGCTGGAGGACCAGGGCGAGTTCATGCGCCTGGGCCGCGAGCTGGGCATGGTCAGCATGGAGTACTTCGGCGAGTACAACCTGGGGGAGCTGCACTACCAGGCCGGCGAGCCGGAGGCGGCCCTCCCGCACGTGGCCCGCGCCGTGGAGATCGAGCGGCGGCACCCCGAGGTCTCGCCGGGGCCGGTGGGGCTCCTGCTGGCGGCGCGGATCGCCGCGGCCCAGGGCGACGCCGAGGGGGCCCGGGCCCGCCTGGCCGAGGTGGACGAGACCCTGGCGCAGGCCCGCGCCGAGAGGCGCCCCGGCGGCGAGCTGTCGCCCTCGCAGGAGGTGCTGCGCGCCATGGTGGACCTCGCCACCCGCCCCGCCTCCGACGCGGAGTGGCAGGCGCTGCTCAACCGCTCGCGCCAGGCCTCGGTGGAGCAGGAGCCCATCGAGGTCCAGGCCATGCGGGGGCTGGCCGCGCTCCGGGCCGGGCAGCGCGAGCCGGGCGAGCGGGCCCTGCGGGCGGCGCTCCGGCTGGCGGCGAGCCTCCCCAACGTGATGGAGGCCCGGCTGCGGCGCGAGCTCTCCCGGCTCAGGGAGCCCGGATGATCCCCAGCGAGACCAGGAGCGCGGCCAGGAAGCCGGCCACGGACTCCCCGGCGATGGCCCCCGCCCCGACGAGGGGCAGGCCGCCCTCGGCCGCCCGCGGGCGGAGCGCCGCGACCGCGGCGGCGAGCACGGCGCCGAGGGCGATGGCCGCCCCGTAGTGGGCCGGGGCGAGGAAGCCCACCGCCAGCGCGCCGGGCGCGGGAAGGAAGCGTCCGGCGCGGGTGCGGGCGCAGAGCTCCAGGGCCACGCCCGCCGCCATGGCCAGCGCCGCGGCCCGGAGCGCCCCGGGCGGCAGCGCCGAGGCGCCCCCGGCCAGCACCTCGGCCACCGCCTTCCAGCGCGCCGCGCCCGGCGCGGGGAAAGCCGCCGTCCCGACGCCCTGGGCCGCGGTGAGGACGGCGTACACCGGCGCCGAGACCAGCGCTCCCAGCGAGGCGCCGAGGAGCATGGCCCATCCCTGCCCCCGCGCGGAGGCGCCGAGCCGCTTCCCGGCCCGCAACGACCACAGGGAGACGCCGGTCTGTGCGGCCGCACCGGCCACCACCGACCCGGCGGCGGTGCTCGGCCCGCCTCCGCCCGGGACCAGCGCCCCCACCGCCACCTGGGCCAGCTGCCCCACGTCGCCGGCCGGCGAGAAGTCGGTGCGCCCGGCGGCGCGCCCGCAGGCGGCGCCGAGCGGAACCGCCAGCGCCAGGCCGGCGGCGGCGAGGAGCGGCGGCAGGCCAAGGGCGGCCCATCCGACCAGGAGGGTCAGTGGCACGGCGGCCGCGGCCACCAGGCCGAACCCGCCCGCGGCGGCGCGCCCCCGCCCGGCGACGCGCAGGTCTGACAGGCCCGCCCCCAGGGCGCGCGCCTGGCCGAGCAGGGCCGCCCCCGCCGAGCCCACCATCAGCGCCACCCCCGGCCAGACCAGCCAGGCCGCCAGCGCCCCGTACTCGGCCCCCGCCACCGCCCCCCGGGACACCAGAACAGGGGCCAGCAGGCCCCAACCCAGCGCCGCGCCCAGCAGGACCGAGAGCCCGTTCTGCAGGCCCACCAGGAGTCCAGCCCCGACCATCATGGGCGAGAGGGAGAGCCCCAGGCCGAGGGCCGCGCCGGGTACGCCGCCCACGCGGCCGGGCCAGAGGGCGGCCGCGGGCACGATGGCCGGCCAGCCGTCGCGCAGCCAGGCCACCGCCGCGGCCACGCCGGCCCCGCCGAGCAGCGCCCGGCCCCGTCCGCCGGCCCCCCCGGCGTGCAGCGCGGCGATGACCTCGGCGGTGGCGAGGCCGGTGGGGAAGGGGAGGCCTTCCTCCTCGATCAGGCGCCGGCGCAGCCACAGGGCCAGGAGCACGCCCAGCGCGCCCAGCGCCATCCCCCAACCCGCCGAGGCCCAGGGCGGGACCGGGCGACGCAGGAGCGCCAGGGCCGGCAGGGCGCCCAGGAGGCCGGCCGCCGCCGGCGCCGCGCCCATGGCGGCCGCCAGCGACATGGCGGCGGTGGTCTCCAGCGGACCGGCCCGGCGGCCCGGCCGAGAGGCCGCGCCCAGGAGCGCGAACCCGACGATGGAGGCGGTGATGGAGCCGGAGTCCCACCAGCCGGTCTTGAGCCCCATGTACAGGTTGCCCACCGCCAAAGGCAGCCCCACCAGCGCCCCGGCGACGGCGGCGCGCGGCGTGAGGGCCGGGAGGACTGGGGATGGGGTGGTCTCGGTGCGCACGGCGTTCCCGACATGGTAGCGTGAGATGGATGGCGGATCGCCAGCCCCCGAGGCCCCCGGCCGCCGCGGCGCCGCCGCGCCAGGAGGTGGAGGAGGAGCTCGCCCCCGGCGCCTGCGTGGGCGAGTACGTGGTCAGCGCGCTCGTGGCCCGGGGCGGCCACGGATCGGTCTACGCCGCCGAGCACCGGGTGCTGGGCCGGCCGGCGGCGGTGAAGGTGATGCACCGCCGCTTCGCCAGCTCCGCCGAGATGGTGGGGCGCTTCGTGCGCGAGGCGCGGGTGGTGAACCAGATCCGCCACCCGGCCATCGTGGACATCTACGACCTGGGGACCCTGCCCGACGGCCGCCCCTACTGCGTGATGGAGCTGCTCCACGGGCAGAACCTGTGGCAGCTCCTGCGGCAGCGCGGCCGGGTGGCCCCGCCGGAGGCGCTGTCGCTGCTCGCGCCGGTGTGCGCCGCGCTCCAGGCGGCGCACGACCGCGGCGTGGTGCACCGCGACGTCAAGGCGAGCAACATCCTGCTGGGCGGCGGCGATCCGCCGGTGGTGAAGCTGCTCGACTTCGGCATCGCCAAGATCGCCGATCCGGCCGAGGCCGGCCTCACCACCGCCGGCGAGCGGCTGGGCTCGACCCACTCCATGGCGCCGGAGCAGATCGGCGCCGGCCCGGTGGACGCGCGCACCGACGTCTACGCCCTGGGGATCCTGCTCTACCAGCTCCTGACCGGGCGGCTCCCCTTCCACTCGGAGGACGCGGTCGAGCTGGAGCGCCTGCAGCTGGAGGCGCCTCCGCCCCTGCCGAGCGCCACCGCCCCGGCGTCGCCGGCCCTGGACGCGGTGGTGGTGCGGGCGCTGGAGAAGGCGCCGGCGCGGCGCTTTCCCTCGGTCCAGGCCTTCCTGGCCGCGCTGCGCGCCGCGGTGGTGGGCGAGACCGCGCCGGCGTCCGAGGAGGAGCGCCCGGCGCTGGCGGTGCACGTGGCCCTGCCCCTCGGCGAGGCCGCCGACGACCCGGCCGCCCTCTCGGCCCTGGCGGCCGCCATGGACGCCGCCGAGGAGGCCCTGCGCGACGCCGGGCTGGCGGTGCCGCTCCGGACCGGCGACTCGCTGCTGGCGGTGCTGCCGCTGCCGCTCGACCCGGCGCGGGCCCGCAGCGCCCGGGCCGAGGTGCTGCTCCTCTCGCGGAGCCTCGCCGACCGGATGCGCGCCGCCGCCCCCCACCCGGCGGTGCGGCCGCACGTGAACCTGCACGCCGGGCCGGCGCGCATGCGCCAGGGCGCCCAGGGAACCGAGCCGGTGGGCGGGCTGCTCTTCCGCACCGCGGAGTGGGTCATCCAGACCACCGGCTTCCACGCCACGGCCGCGGCGCTCGAGGGCCTGTAGGACCCCCCGACGCGCTGGCCGGTGCGAGCCCGGCCGGCTCACCTCCTTCGGGGGATGGCGCGCGGCCGCGGAGGGCCGCCCTCCAGCTTGCCGCCTCACCCGAGAGCCAGAGTCCCGGGCAAGGAAGGCAGGATGCGTTTTTTTGCGCGCCAAGGCTTCACCGAATTGACGCGCGTCAAGAAAACGTGTCGCGAAACCCGTCGAGAATGCTGGCTCCTGAAGGAGGGTCGCCTCCGATTCCGGGGAGGCGTGGCGGGCCGCGCAGACGCGCCGGAGGTGCACATGGACGAGCACTCGGGCAGTGGGCGAACCTGGCTTTCCCAGGAGTACGAGCGGCGCGGCCTGTCGCGCCGCGACTTCATGCGGTTCTGCTCTGCGATGGCCTCCGCCCTGGCGCTGCCGGCCGCCTTCGGGCCGCGCATCGCGGCGGCGCTGGAGAAGGCGAAGAAGCCGATCTTGGTATGGCTCGAGTTCCAGGACTGCGCGGGAAACACCGAGTCCTTCCTGCGGGCGGCCCGCCCCACCGCGGCCGAGGTGGTCCTCGACGTGCTCTCGGTCGACTACCACGAGACCATCATGGCCGCCGCGGGTCATCAGGCCGAAGACGCCCTCAAGGCCACGGTTCGCGACCACCAGGGCAAGTACCT
>DASRTO010000092.1:0-3457 GCA_035655915.1 Anaeromyxobacteraceae bacterium | reverse complement strand
CGCTCGGGCCGGTGAGCGCGGTGGGCTTCCTGCTCCAGCCGCTCGGCTTCCTGGTGTTCTTCGCCAGCGCCTTCGCCGAGACCAAGCGCGCCCCCTTCGACCTCCCCGAGGGGGAGAGCGAGATCGTCGGCTACTTCGTGGAGTACTCGGGGATGAAGTTCGGGATGATGCTCCTCTCCGAGTTCGTGGAGATCGTCATCCTGTCGGGGCTGGTGACGGCGCTCTTCCTGGGCGGCTGGCACCCGGTGGTGATCCCGGCCGACCTCTTCCGCTCCTGGTTCGCCTCGCCGCTGCTCTACGGGGCGGTGAGCGCCGCCATCTTCATGGCCAAGATGGTGGTGCTGTGCTGGCTGCAGCTCGCCATCCGCTGGCTCCTGCCGCGCTTCCGCTACGACCAGGTCCAGTCGCTGTGCTGGAAGATGCTGCTCCCGGCGAGCCTCGCCAACGTCTTCGTCACCGGCGCGGCGGTGCTCCTCGACCCCTCGCTGCAGCTGCTGACCTGGATCGGGGTGGGGGAGATCGTCCTGCTCGCAGCCCTCACCGTGGCCGCCGGACACTGACCCCAAGGGGACGGAACCACGCCATGCCCTACTCGCTGCCTCAGGACAAGCCGGTCACCTTCCGCGAGCGCATCTACGTCCCGGAGGTCCTCCGCGGCCTCGCGGTGGTGACGCGCCACTTCCTGAAGAACGTCTTCTTCTCGCGCGACACGAACCCCGACGTGCTCAACCGCGACCGGCGCCTCAACCTGGTCACCACCGTCCAGTACCCCGAGGAGCGGGTGACCTACCCGCCCGGCTACCGCGGGCTGCACCGGCTGGTGCCGCGGGAGGACGGCAAGCCCCGCTGCGTCGCCTGCTACATGTGCGCCACCGCCTGCCCCGCCCAGTGCATCTACATCGAGGCCGGCGAGGTGGATGGGGATCCCATCGAGAAGTACCCGACGCGCTTCGTCATCGACGAGCTACGCTGCGTGGTGTGCGGCTTCTGCGTGGAGGCCTGCCCCAAGGACGCCATCCGCATGGACACCGGCGAGCACGCCCCGGCCACCTACACCCGGGCCGAGCAGGTCTGGGACGAGAAGCGGCTCTTGCGCGGGCCCCCGGTCTCCTATCCCTCCGACCCCTGGCTCCGGCGGGACGCGCCGGGCGTGCCGGCGGCCGACCTCCAGAGGATGAGCGCCGCCGCCCGCCCCTATCCGCCCGCCGACGACGAGTACGCCCGCACGCCGGGCTTCTCTCCCAAGGCGCTCTCGGCCGAGGCCGAGGGGCGGGGCGCCAGGTAGGGTCCGCCGACGGCGCCGCGCCTCGTCACGCCAGCGTGCGCCGCGCCACCCCGTGGCGGGCCGCCAGGTAGGCCGCCGTGGCCAGGCCGGCCAGCAGCCCGGCCACCGGCGGACCCACCAAGTCGAGCCAGTCGCCGGGGCGGCGGGGGTGTCCAATGGCGGCAAAGGCCGCCACCAGGTCGAACCCGGCCTTGTCGGCGTGCATGGCCCGAAGCGCGCCGAGGACCGCGCTGGCAAGCCAGGCCAGGCTGGCGGCCGCGAGCCCGGTCGCGGCGGCGCGGCCCAGGATCGCGGCGGCCGGGAGCGGCGCCCCCAGCGCCGCCGGCCCGGCCTGGGAGTCGTCGGCCTCCGGCACCTCGCGCGAGCCCCAGGGGACGAAGCGGTGGAGGAGCCACAGGCCCGGGATGGCCATGGGGATGGTGAGCAGGAAGAAGTCGCGCCAGCCGACGGCGTCGGCGAGGACGCCGGCCGGCGGCCCGGCCACGGTCCGGCCCAGGGCGAAGATGCAGGTGAAGAGCGCGTACTGGGTGGCGCTGAAGCGCCGCTGGGTCAGCCGCAGCATGAGCACGTTGAAGGCGGCGGTACCCATGCCGATGATCGATAGCTCCACCGCGATGGCGGCGTACATCAGCGGCCGGTTCACGCCCGCCACGGCCACCGCGGCGTACAGGCCGTCGGCCAGCGCCTGGGCGATGCCGAAGACCCACAGGGCGCGGCCCACCCCCCAGGCGTTGGAGGCCAGGCCTCCCGCCAGCGTCCCGACGACGTTGGCGGCGATGCCGATGGTGCCGACCGCGACGCCGATGTCCCAGGGGCTGTAGCCCATCTCCCCCAGGAAGGGGCGGGTGAGGGCGGTGGCCACGTTGTCGGCGATCTTGTAGAAGAAGAGGAAGGCCGCGATCTCAAGGGCGCGGGGCTGGCGGAAGAAGCCGACGAACGGCTCCCAGATGGCGGCGCGCAGCGAGGCGGGCCCCGGCGGCGCCGACTCCGGCTCCGGGGCGAAGACGGTCACCGGCAGGAGCAGCAGGAAGAGCGCTGCCAGGACCCCGAAGACCGCGGCCCATCCCACCAGGGGGCCGACGGTGATGACCACCGCGCCGGACAGGTACATGGCGGTGCGGTACAGGGCGATGCGCGCCCCGACCGCCAGCGCCTGCTCCTCCTTGCGCAACACCTCCACCGTGTAGGCGTCGACGGCGATGTCCTGCGTCGCCGAGGAGAAGGAAACGAGCAGCGCCAGGAGCGTGATGGCCGCCACGCGGGGGCGGGCCGTGGAGAGCGCCAGCGCCCCGATGCTCACGGCGAGCATGACCTGGCCGACGCCGATCCAGAACCGCTTGCGCCCGCGGCGCGGCGCGAAGCGGTCCATGAGGGGCGACCAGAGGAACTTGAAGGTGTAGGGGGCCTGGGCCAGCGTGATGAGCCCGATGGACTTGATGTCGATCCCCTCCTGCTGCATCCAGAAGGGGATGGCGGTCCAGACCAGGCCCAGCGGGAGGCCGCTGGAGACGCCCGCCAGGAGCGAGACCGCCGCCAGGCGCCAGCTGTGGAAGGCGATGCGCAGCGAGGCCATCGCGCCGAGCCTCGCGGGTCGAGCGGTTTCGACGGGAGGCGGCACGGTGGGGCGAGGTATACGCGGGCTCCAGGGTTGGCCACAAGGCGGCGGCGCCCCGCCGTGATGGCCCGGCGGAGCCGCGCTAGGATAGGCGAGTGACGGTGCGCTGGCGCGTCTCGGTCTGCAAGGGCGTCGACTGCCGCTCGCGCGGGTCCGACGCGGTGTGGGCCGCGGCCCGCGAGGTGGCGGCGCGGCTCGGGCTCCCGCCCGAGCGCTGCTGGCTCTACCGCGGCGGCTGCTACGGGCTGTGCCAGCTCGGGCCCAACGTGGTGGTGCGGTCCGCACGGCCCGACGACGAGGACCCCCTGTGGCGCGGCCACTACCGCCTTCTGAACGAGCCCGAGGAGCACCACTACTGGCGCATGGACGGGGCCAAGCTGGAGCGAGTGCTGCGGGAGCACGTCCGGGACGGCCGGCCCGCGGAAAACCTCCTCTGCCCGCCCGGGGAGCGCCCCGACCGGCGCTAGAACGCATCCCATAACTGGTCGAACGTAAGTAACCGAGCTTCGATCGCATTTGGTCGGCCATGGGTCGAAAGATCGACGGCCGATCTCGTT
>DASRTO010000091.1:0-2497 GCA_035655915.1 Anaeromyxobacteraceae bacterium | reverse complement strand
GCGCCGCTCGGGGCTGGAGAGGTAGGCCACCGCCGCCACCGGCGGGCCGCCGGCCAGCGGCCTCACCTCCACCGCCTGCGGCCGGAACAGTCCCGAGACCGCCCCCTCCTTGTGATCGGCGAGCCCGCGCGCCGCCCCCGCCATGGGCAGCGCCAGCCCCTCCACGAAGCGGCCGGCCTCGGGGGCCAGGCTCGCCACCGCCCCGCCCCAGTAGCGGGAGGCGACGTCGAAGCGGAGGCGCCAGCCGTCGAGCCGCGCCGGGAAGGCGCGCGACATGTCGGGGAGCGGGTAGCCGTGCTCGTCCGCCCAGGTGCGGAAGGCCTCGCCGTCGAGCGAGGACCCGTAGACGAACCAGACGAAGTCGCTGCCCGCGGCGGCCTGGTGCCCGGGAGCGGCCAGGGGGAGCGGCACGGGGCAGAATCTAGCGCGCCGCGCCGCGCGGCGCACGCCGCCCGGAGGGGGCCGGCGGCTTGCGCCGGGCGAGCCGGCCGGGCGACTGTGTGTCGCCGGCTGCCCCTCGCGCCGCGGAGGTCCCATGCAAGCCATCCAGGACGCCATCCCCCACCACCACTGCTGGGGGTGCGGTACGCTCAACCCGCGCGGGCTCCAGATCAAGAGCTACCCCGAGGGCGAGGAGACGGTGTGCCGCTTCGACCCGCGCCCCGAGTTCATGGCGGGCCCGACCACCGTGCTCTACGGCGGGACCATCGCCTCGATCTTCGACTGCCACTGCATCTGCACGGCCCTCGCCGACCTCTACCGCGCCGCCGGCCGCCCCATCGGCGAGCCGCCCCACCTGTGGGCGGTCACCGCCTCGCTCAAGGTCGAGTACCTCGCCCCCACGCCGCTCGGCCAGCCGGTGGAGCTGCGCGCCCGGGTGGTAGAGGCCAAGGGGCGCAAGCGGGTGGTGACCTGCACGCTGCGCTCGGGCGGCGAGGACCGGGCCCGGGCCGAGGTGATCGCGGTCGAGGTGCCTCCCAGCTGGGGGGAGCCGCCGGCAGGGTAGCCCAGGCTGGACGGCGGCGCGCCCCCGCCTTCGGCTACCATCACGCGCCGATGGACCTCCCGGCGCCTGCCGCCTCCCTCCCGCGACGCGCCCTGGCCGCCGCCGAGGCCCACCCGCGGCTGCTGGTGGCGCTGGCGGCGGTGCTGCCCTACCTGGGCACGCTCTGGAACCCGCCCATCCTCGACGACGGCTGGGCCGCCCTCGACAACCCACTGGTGTGGAGCCTCGGGAACGCCGGCCGCATCTTCCGCGAGCTCTACGGCTTCGCCGGCGACCCCTCGGTGCGCGGCCCCTACCGGCCCATCACCACCCTGTCCTACGCCCTGGACTACGCCCTCCACGGCCGCTGGACTCCGGGGTTCCACGCCGTGAACCTGGCGCTGCACGCCCTGGCGAGCGTCCTGCTATGGGCCCTGGCGCGCCGGCTGGCCCGGGCCGCGCTGCCGGCCCGGGCCGACCGGGCGGCCCTGCTGGCGGGCCTCCTCTTCGCGCTCCACCCGGCCCATGTGGAGGCGGTGGCCACCATCTTCGGGCGGACCGAGCCGCTCTCGGCCGCCTTCGCCCTGGGAGCGCTGCTGCTGGCGCTGCGCTGGCGCGAGGGCGCCTGGCGCCTCCCGGCGGCGGTGCTGGTCCTCGGCGGCGGGGTCCTCTCCAAGGAGGTGGCCGTGGTGACCCCGGCCCTCTTCCTGCTCCTCGCCTGGGCGGCGCCGGGGGGGGCCGGCCTCGCAGCCCGGCCCGGGCTGGCCGGGCCGGCGCCGCGCCGCGCCCTCCTCGCCGCGGCCGGGGTGGCGGGGGCGCTCTCCCTGGCGGCGGTGCCCTACTTCCTGGTCCGGGGCTTCGATGTCTCGGTGGCCCCGGTGGCCCGCTGGTTCCCCGTGGGCACGCCGCCCTGGCACGTCTTCCTCACCATGAGCCGGGTCCTGGGCGAGTACCTGCGCATCCTGGCCTTCCCCTCCTTCCTGGGCGGCGACTTCGCCTACGCCGCCCGCATCCCCACGCTCACCGCGCCGACCGCCTCCTTCTGGATCGCCACCGCCACCTGCGCGGCGGCCCTGGCCGCGGGCGCAGCCCTCCTCCTCTCGCGCCGGGCGCCGCTGGAAGGCGCGGGCGTCCTCTGGACCTTCGCAGCGCTCTTGCCGGTGCTGAACCTCGTCCCGGTGGGCGTGCTCCTCGCCGAGCGGCTGCTCTACCTGCCCTCGGCCGGCTTCTGCCTCGCCGCCGGGGTGGCGCTGGCGCGCCTCGCGCCGGCCCAGGCGGGCGCCGCCACCGCTCCCCCGGCGGCGCCGCCCGCGGCGCGCCCCCGGGCCGTCGCCGCCGCCGTGGCGGCCATCCTGGCGCTGCTCGCGGCCCGGACCGTGGCCCGTACCCTCGACTGGCAGAGCGAGGTGGCGTTCTGGGAGTCCGAGCTCGAGAAGGCGCCGCGTCAGGTGGTGGTGAACAACAACCTGGCAGTGGCCCTGAGCGCCCGGGGCGAGGACGCCCGCGCCGTCG
>DASRTO010000090.1:0-4034 GCA_035655915.1 Anaeromyxobacteraceae bacterium | reverse complement strand
TGACGCGGCGGGCGGCGTCGAGATCGGTCGCCGGGACGAGCAGGGGCCGGGGCAGGGCGCGGAAGTCGTCGGAGAGCCCGCGCTCCGACAGCGTTCGGGCCATGAACCGCCGGTAGGGCTCGATGTCGAAGAGCCCGGAGGGAAGGCCTGGCGTCGCCCCGCCGGCCGGCCCCGGACGCCGGAGGAGGAGGTGCCCCAGTGCGCGCAGCGCCACCCGCGCCGCGGCTCCGCCGAGCCGCAGGGCCCTCTTGAGGTCGAGGGCCGCCACGTGGCGCTGCTCCAGCGGAAAGAGCGGGTCCCCGCCGCCGAGGAGCGCTTCGTGCAGCCGGGTGGGCGAGACGCCCTGGGCCACGAAGGCGGCCACGCTCGCGCCGGCCGAGATCCCCACGAAGAGATCGAAGAGGTCGAGCGGGGAGCCGTGGCGCTCCTCGAGCGCCCGCAGGAGGCCCACCTCGTACAGGGCGCCGGTGACTCCACCCGCCGTGAGGACCAGTGCACGCGCCATCGCTCGACCTCCCCGCCGGATTGGACTCCCGGACCGGGCCTGCGTTACGCGGCGAGCGGCGCCTTTCGGGCCACCTGGACCCCTTCCAGCTCTCGAAGCGGCGCACCAGCTCCGCCTTGAGATCGGGCGGGATCTCGGGATCGGGAAGCCGGCCCAGGGCCCGGGCCGTGGCCCGCAGCTGGCGGACGTAGCGCCGGCAGTTGCGACACATCCCGATGTGGAGCCGGAAGCGGATCCGGGCGCCTGGGCCCCGGATGGGGCGGGGGGCCCTGTAATGGCGCCGCTTGACCCGAGTCAAACGGGGCGAGGCCGACGAGGTCGAAAGCCCACGAGGAGCCGAACCCATGAACCCGACCGCCGCCCTGCTCGCCCTGACCCTGGCCGCGCCCACCGCGCTGGCGGAGGACCTCACGGTGAACCCCGACGCCGGCAACAACAGCTTCTCGGCGGTCTTCGACGCCGCCCTCGGCGAGCGCATCAACGCCGTCAGCTCGGCCGTGGGGTGCGACCTCGCCTGGGACGAGAAGGCCGGCGTCGCCTCGGGGCGGTGCTCGGTGCCGCTCACATCCATCCGGGTCGACAACGACGACACCAAGAGCGACCACTTCCGCCAGTGGGCCACCAACAAGAAGTCCGACCCGGCGGCGTGCCGCCTCGAGGCCGTGTTCGGCGGCGTGAGGGTCGGCCCGCTCGCCCCCGAGAAGCCTGCGCCCTTCACCGCCGAAATGCCCTTCACCGTATGCGGCCGCGCCCGCGCCGACGGCGGCAAGGAGAAGGTGAACGGCACGGCCCTGCTCTTCCCGCCCGGCGCCTACGGCGAGAAGAAGACCATCCGCATCCGCGCCACCATCGCCGGCTTCGACCGCGACGCCTACCGCATCGGCCCCAAGTACACCGAGGGCTGGCTGGCGCGGGTCCAGTCGCTCGCCAAGGTGGTCGCCGAGAAGGGCACCGTCGAGCTGTCCCTCTTCGCCAAGGCGAAGTGAACGCCGCCACCCGTACCACCGCCGCACCCGAAGTCCACCCGCAGTTCCATGCAGTTCCACCGAAAGGAAACGCCATGATCCGTGAAGCCGTGAAGGGCGCCGTGGTCGCCGCCGCCGTCTGTTCCATGTTCGCCGCCGGCGCCGCCCGCGCCGCCGAGAAGACCAAGGACGCGCCCAAGGTCGTCCACTGCGGCGGCATCAACTCCTGCAAGGGCCAGGGGAGCTGCGCCGGCGCCGACAACGCCTGCAAGGCCCAGAACAGCTGCAAGGGCAAGGGCTGGGTCGAGACCAAGAGCGAGAAGGAGTGCAAGGACAAGGGCGGCACCGTCCTCGCCGCCAAGATGTAGCCATCCGGAGCCCGGGGCCGGCACAGGTCGGCCCTGGGACCCATCGCCATGCCCTTCCCCAGCCTCGGACACGGCATCGGCCTCCGCACCCGGCACTTCGCCAGCTTCCTGGCGGAGCGCCCGCCGGTCGACTGGGTCGAGGCGGTGACCGAGAACTTCATGGCGCCCGGCGGCCGGCCCATCGCCGTCCTGGAGAAGGTGCGCCGCGAGATCCCGGTGGTGCTGCACGGCGTCTCGCTGGCCATCGGGTCGGTCGACCCCATCCCGGAGCGCTACCTCGCCGATCTGGAGCGGCTGGTGCGGCGAATCCAGCCAGCCCTGGTGTCGGATCACCTCTGCTGGGGCACGCACCGCGGGCACTACCTGCACGACCTCCTGCCGCTGCCATACACCGAGGAGGCGCTGGCCCACGTCGTCTCCCGCGTGCAGGAGGTCCAGGACCGGATCGGCCGGCGCCTGCTGCTCGAGAACCCGTCCTCCTACGTCGGGTTCAAGGACTCGACCATGGTCGAGTGGGAGTTCCTCGCCGAGCTGTCTCGCCGCTCCGGCTGCGGGATCCTCCTCGACGTGAACAACGTGTACGTGAGCGCTCGCAACTTCGGCTTCGACCCCCTCACCTACCTCGACGGCATCCCGGCCGACCGCGTGGGGTACTTCCACCTGGCCGGCCACAGCGACAAGGGGAAGTACCTCCTCGATACTCACGATGGCGCGGTCCCCGCCGCCGTCTGGGACCTCTACCGCCAGGCGCTGCGCCGCTTCGGCCGCGTTCCGACGCTGGTCGAGTGGGACGACCGCATTCCCCCGCTCGAGGAGGTCGTCGCAGAGAGCCGGCGCGCGGCCGCAGTTGAGGCCGAGGTGCTGGTGGCGCCGCGGAGGCTGGCATCGTGACCCTCGCCGAGACCCAGGCCCTCTTCCGCCAGGCCATCACCTCGCCCTCGCCGCTCCCCGAGGAACGGCTCGAGGCCTGCTTCGCCGGCACGCCCGACCTTCCCGCCGCCGAGCGGATCGGCATCTACGCCGGCATGTACCGGTCGCGGCTCGGCGATGCCCTGCGCGAGACCTTCCCCAAGTTGCTGCGCTTCCTCGGCGACGAGCGGTTCGCGGCGCTGGCCGAGGACTACCTGCAACGGCACCCGTCCGAGCACCACGACGTGGGGCAGGTAGGGCGGCGGCTGGCCGCCTTCCTGCGCCTGTACCCTGACCCGGATCGGCCCGACCTCGCCGACCTGGCCGAGCTGGAATGGGCGCGCCAGGAGGTCTTCTTCGCCCCGGCGGCGAAACCGGTGGGAACCGAGGCCTTCGCCGGGCTCGACCCCGCGGCCTTCGCCCGGACAGCGCTGGTGCTCTCGCCGGCGCTCCGGATCCTGGTGCTCGACCACGCCGTCCAGCCGCTCTGGCGCCGACTCGAGGACGGCGACCCGCCCGGTCCGCCGTCGCCGGGCGCTTCGGCCCTGGCGGTGTGGCGCAGCGGCTTCGACGTCTTCCACTCCCCGCTCCCGCTCGACGAGGCGGTGGCGCTCGAGGGCGCCGCCTCCGGCGACCCGCTGGCCCGGATCTGTGCCGCCTTCTCCGGCCGGCAGGATCCGGCCGGCGCGGCCCACGCCGCGCTCTCGAGCTGGCTCGGCGAGGGATGGATCGTCGCGGTGGCCGACCGCCTGCCGGCGAGGGCCGACAGGAAGCGGGCGGAGCCGGCCGACGTGCTGCCGGCGCTGGACCGGATGCGGCTCGCGACAGGCTGACGGCGGCGGCTGCGGTGCTGCGCGCTCCCGTCGGGGGGAACGCGCGAGGCTCCGGAACGGTCGGGTCCCCATCGACGCCCGTCGCCGGGGCGTAACGAAGTCTCGCCATCCTTGTCTGTGCCAGAGGAGGCGCGAGACATGGAAACCAGTCCTATCGGCGGCGCCAGGACCACTAACCAGGAGAACCGGGTCGTGGAGACCTCTATCGCTTCCAGGTGGCGTCGCCCCCTGACCGTGGGGCCCCCACGCGCTCCGGGCTAACTGCGGCACGGTCGAGACGGGTTGCTGTCGTCATGGCTTGCCAGTGGCGGCTCGCCGACGGGTGGCGCCGGGCGCACGCCCCCGATTCGCCTACTTCGGACCGCGCGGCGTCGTGCCGAAGAGGGGGCGATTGCCATCCCTCGGCCCCTGCACGCAGTCGAAGCTCGCCGCGTCGTTCGGGTCGCCCGATCCC
>DASRTO010000089.1:0-1934 GCA_035655915.1 Anaeromyxobacteraceae bacterium | reverse complement strand
GGTGGCGTTAGCGTGAAGACATGAGCCACACCTTCACCGTGGAGATCGAGCGGGAAGAGGATGGGCGTTGGATCGCCGAGGTCCCAGCCCTTCCCGGCGTGCTCGCCTACGGCGCGACGGAAGCGGAGGCACTCGCTTCGGTGCAGGCACTGGCCCTCCGGGTGCTCGCCGACAGGCTCGAGCACGGTGAGGCCGAGGCGGGCCCGCTCGCGGTGTCCTTCGTTCCCCGGGCTGCGTGAGCTCCTGGTCGTCCACGCGTGCTTCGCGCGTTCTGGCCGCCCTGCTGCGAATCGGCTGGCAGGTGAAGCGCCAGGTCGGCTCTCACACCACGCTGTCGCGCCCAGGTTGGCCGGACTTCGTGTGAGCGTTCCATGAGGGGGTGGAGATCGGCCCCCGAATGCTGGCGCCCAGGCCTTGCCAAGTGCCTCGCCATTGATCCGGAGGGCAGGCGGCCTCGTGCCCAATGGCGGAACCAGTGGGAATCCGAAGGGGAAGCCTGAGCCCCCACGGTCCCGGCCGACGTTTGGGCAGGGCGCGGCTACGGTGAAACTGGACCGTCCAAGTCAACCGGGCACGGCCGGGAAGTTGGGGCCCGTCGACTTACCGCACCACGCGGCTGGCGATATCCGCAGCAACGGAGTAGAGGGTGGCCGGGGAAGCCTCGGTCCAGCAAGGCCATCGGCGACAGGGGCGAGAACGATATGAGCACACACTCCAATGTGACCTTCCGGTCCGGTCTCATCGGCATCGCAACGCTAGCGGTCGTCGTCGCGGGCTGTGGCGGAGGCACTCCGGCGGCGACGGAATCGTCGCAGGCCGACGCCCTCGCCCAATCCCAGCCTCAGCTGCCGCCGTTCAACTTCGAGATCAGGACGTTGTCGAACCGCGCCGACCTGATCAGCGACGGCGACGCGCTGGTCGAGGTGCAGGTGCCGAAGGACGTGCCCATGCACCAGGTGACGCTGACGCTCAACGGCGCGGACGTGGGCGCGGCGTTCGTCGCCGACGCGGTTGCGCGCACGTTCCGCGGCGTGCTGCAGGGTATGGTGGCCGGCGAGAACCTCTTCGTCGCCGATGCCAACGGTCTGGGCAAGGGCCGGCCCTGGGCCAGCCTGACGATCACCAACCACCCACGTGGCGGCCCCGTGCTCCTGGGCTCGCAGACCATGCCCTGGGTGTGCGCGACGCCAGCGCCCGTCGCCGAATCGGGCAACACCCCGGCGTCGAACGCGAGCGGCCTGACCACCACTGCCGTCGATGCGCAGTGCAACATCGCCACCGAGTACACGCTGTTCTACCGCACGACGACGCCGGGTTGCTCGAGCGCGCTTCCCGACCCGAGCCCGCCGGCCTCCCCGCCGACGAACAACTGCTTCAAGCCCTACACGGTGGGCAGCGCGCCCGTGGATCTGGCGATGACCACCACCACCACCGGCCTCACGGTGCCGTACATCGTGCGCGTCGAGCGCGGCACCATGAATCGCGGCATCTACGACATCGCGGTGCTGTTCGACCCGGGGACGCCGTGGACGGCGCTGGCGCCCCAGCCCCAGTGGAACGGCAAGGTCGTCTACAGCTTCGGAGCCTCGACCGGGCAGCCACGCCTGCAATTCCGCAGCGAGCAGAACTGGGCCGACAACGCGGCGCTGTCGCGCGGCTTCATGGTCGTCGACAACAGCCTGACCGATTCGCTCTACAACTCGAACCGCATCCTGGTGAACGAGACGCTGATGATGATGAAGGAGCACGTCGTCGACACCTACGGCGAGATCACGTACACGCTGGGCAACGGGTGCTCGGGCGGCTCGATCCAGCAGAACACCGTGGCCTCCACGTTCCCGGGCCTGCTCGACGGCATCCAGCCGAGCTGCGACTATCCGGACTCCATCACCACCGGCCTCGAGGTTCTCGACTGCGTGCTGTTGGTGAACTTC
>DASRTO010000088.1:0-2184 GCA_035655915.1 Anaeromyxobacteraceae bacterium | reverse complement strand
CGATCGTCTGCGCCGGCTTCGCCTCCGCCCGTCGGCGAGCGGAGCTCGCCTCCTCCGGCCGGGGCAGGCTCATCCGCCTGTCCCTGCGCTCGCCGTGGCGGAGGGGCCAGCCCTCCCTCCCCCCGGCGGACCCCTCCCCATGGAGCATCCGCATTAGAATTCGACCGTGGTGAGCCTCGCGGAGAAGAGCGTGCTGGTGGTGGGAGCCGGCGGCCTGGGCGGGCCCGCGCTGCTGGCGCTGGGCGCCTCCGGGGTGGGGCGGCTGGTGCTGGTCGACGACGACGCGGTCGAGACCAGCAACCTGAACCGCCAGCCGCTATTCGGCGAGGCCGACGTGGGCGCCCGCAAGGCCGCAGTGGCGGCGCGCCGCCTGCAGCGGCTCTACCCCGGCGTGGCGGTGGAGCCCCACGACCGTCGCTTCGACGCCGGCTCGGCCATCGATCTGGTCCTCGCCACGGACGTGGTGCTGGACGGATCGGACAACTTCCCCACCAAGTTCCTCCTGAACGACGCGGCGGTGATGGCGGGGCGCCCGCTGGTCCACGCCGGGGTGCTGCGCTACACCGTCCAGCTCCTCACGGTGGTGCCGGGCCGGACCGGCTGCCTGCGCTGCTTGTTCGAGGAGCCGCCGCCGGAGGGGTCGGTGCCGAGCTGCGCCGAGGCCGGCGTGCTCGGGCCCCTGGCCGGGATGGCCGGGGCCTTCATGGCCGCCGAGGCGCTCCGCCTCCTCGCCGGCGAGCGCGGCGCCTACGCCGGCCGGCTGGTGATCTTCGAGGCCCGCCCGGCCCGGCCCCGCGTGGTGGTGGTGCGGCGGCGGGCGGGCTGCCCGGCCTGCGAGGGGCGCCAGCCGCTGGGGGCGAGCCGGGCGGCGCCCTGCGAGGTGGAGCGGTCCAAGGAGCGGGGAGGGCCGCCGTGACCCGGCTCGACATCCGCGCCTACGCCTGCCCGCTCACCTGGGTGAAGACCCGCATCGCCCTGGAGCGCCTCCGGGTGGGGGACTCGCTGGAGGTGCTCCTCGCCGAGGGGGAGCCCCTCGAGAACGTCCCCCGCAGCGCCGTCGAGGAGGGGCACGCGGTCCTCTCGGCCGAGCCCGCGCCCGCCGAGGGGCCGGGCAGCTGGCGGTTGCTGCTGCGCAAGGGCAAGCCGCGCGAGGACGACTCATGATGTCCCTCTCGGACGCCGAGGTCGCCCGCTACGCGCGCCAGCTCATCCTGCCGGCCATGGGCGAGGCCGGGCAGGCGCGGCTCAAGGCGGCGCGGGTACGGGTCGTGGGCGGCGGCCTCATGGGCGGGCCGGCGGTGCTCTACCTGGCCGCGGCCGGAGTGGGGACCATCTGGGTGGACGACCCAGACCCGGTCGGGGCCGAGGACGCCGCGGCCTGGCTCTACCTCCCGGAGCACCAGGGGCGGGCGCGGGGCGCCGCGGCGGCCGAGGCCGCCCGCGCCGCCAACGCCCTGGTGACGGCCGACATCCTGCGGCCGGGGGCCCGGCCCACGGCGTTGCTCATCTGCCCCGACCGCCAGGACGTGGCTCGCGCCGTGGCCGAGGAGGCCCGGCTCCTGGGCCTCTCGCACGTCGTCGCCGAGGCGGACGGGGACGGCGGCTCGGTCACGGTGGTGCCGCCGGGCGCCCCGTGCTACGCGTGCGCCTTCCGCGCCGGCCACGGCGCGCCGCCGCGGCCGGCCGGCGCGGCCGCGGTGGGGGCCCTGGCGGCGCTGGAGCTGGTGCTGCACCTGGCCGGGGCCAGCCAGGAGCCGCGCGGGCGCCGCACCGACCTGGTGCGCGGCCAGCCGGTGACGCGAGCCACCTCGCGGATCCCCGGATGCGCCTGCGGGGCTGGGGGCGCCGCGCCGTGATCCGGCCCGTCGCGCTCCCATCGACACTTGGTGAACTGGCGCTGTTCGACGCGACGCGTCAGCACGATTGGCACGGCCCCATTGCCGTCCAGGTACCCGGAATGACGACGGAATTGTCGGTGACGCGGAGGCCCGACCGACAGCGGCGACCTTTCTTCGAGCCCCGTGCCGGGATATACTCGCCCGCTCGATGGTTCACCCCTGGTCGGGGCGCGCGGCGCCCGGAGGGACCATGGACGCCCAGAACAGCGGCGGCTTCGTCGTCTGGCTCACCGGCATGGCCCGGACCGGGAAGACCACGCTCGGGACCCAGCTGGTGCGCCGGTTC
>DASRTO010000087.1:0-2508 GCA_035655915.1 Anaeromyxobacteraceae bacterium | reverse complement strand
CAGCCGTCGCTCACGACGATCAGCACGGGGATGAGGTCCCGCTCCCTTCGAAGCTCCTGCTGGATCAGCTCGTAGGCGGCGAGCAGCCCCTTGGACAGGGGCGTCGGGCCGCCGAGGGCGAGGGACTGGAAGGCTTCCTTGGCCAGCTCGATGCTGGCCGTCGGGCGCAGGATGACGGCAGCCGACTGGTCGCGGAAGGCGACCAGGCCCACCCGATCTCGGCGCTGATAGGCGTCCACCAGCACGGAGAGGACCGCCGCCTGGGTGGCGAGGATCTGCCGCCGGCCCCGCATCGAGCCGCTGCAGTCAACCGCGAAGAGGAAGAGATTCCCCACCCTGCGCTCCCGGATCTTGGCATGAAGGTCGGCGGGCTCGACCCTGAGGGCACCGCTGTGCCGTTCGCGGTACTGCTGGGCCAGGGCGGCCGTCCGGATGGTGGCGTCCAGGGCGATGTCCTGGCCCAGGACCCCGTCCTGCCTGGCCCGGATGTAGCGCCCGCGAGACTGCTCCGTCCGGGCGGTGGTGCGCTTCCCGGGCACGTCTCGCCGTTGCCGTTCCCGCCGGGGCGTCACCAGGTGGGGATTGACGCCCGCCATCATCCGTTGCAGGAGGGCTTCCTCGAGGTGCTTGCGTTGCCGGGCGGTCATCTCCCGGGTATGGGGACAGTCGTCGAGGTCGCAGGTGCATGCCTGTCCGGCGCTGCCGATGCCTCCAGCTCCCCCCGGCGCTTCGTCGGCCTGCAGGTCCTGCGGAGCGTGAAGGTGGTGCATCTCCGCGGGCGAGGCGGCCGGGCGGGCGTCGGCCGGAGCGAGCGTGATCGAGGCCGACGCGCTCGCGTCAAAGACGCCTCCCTTCCGCGAACACGGCCGCCAGACGATCCAGGGTCTTGTCGTCCACGGCCTTCTCCTCGAAAGGCAGGCGCTTGACCCGGTGGCGAAGGCTCATCTCCATGATGTCCCGCACGTCTTCCCGCGCCGGCTCCTGCCGCCCTCGAAAGGCCGCAGCGGCCAGTGCGGTCTTCACCATGGTGATCTCGGCCCGATGCCCGTCGACCTTGATCTCCTCGGCGACCCGGGCGGCCATCTCCATCAGCTCCTCCGAAGCCGTGAGGGCGGAGAGTCCCTCCCGAGCCCTGGCGATCTCGTCCCGGAAGGCGGCCTGGGAGGCTCGGTGCTCCAGCTGGAACCCCTCCGGATCGGCGTGGAAGGCCAGCGCCCGGCGGGTGATCTCCTTGCGCTGCTCGCGGGACTGCGCCGTCTTCACATCCACGCAGAGGCCGAAGCGGTCGAGCAGCTGGGGTCGTAGCTCACCCTCTTCCGGGTTCATGGTTCCCACCAGGATGAAGCGGCACGGATGGGTGTAGCTCACCCCTTCACGTTCGACCAGGTTGATTCCGGTGACCGCCACGTCGAGGAGGACGTCCACCACGTGATCGTCGAGAAGATTCACCTCGTCCACGTAGAGGATGGCCCGGTGAGCGCTGGCCAGGACGCCCGGCTGGAAGACCTTCCGGCCGGTCTTCAGGGCGGCCTCGATGTCGAGCGATCCCACCACGCGATCTTCAGAGGCGTTGAGGGGCAGATCGACCACCGGAGTGGAGGTCTCCACCAGCGGGAGCTCTTCCCCCTGGTCGAGCCTGCTCCGGCAGTCCGGGCAGAGCCCTTCCTTCTGATCGGGGTGGCAGGCGAAGGCACAGCCTTTCACGGCGCGGCGCTGCGGAAGCAGCTCGGCCATGCCCCGGACGGCCGTCGACTTGGCGGTCCCCTTCTGGCCGCGGATCAGGACCCCTCCTATGGAGGGATCGACGGCGTTGTAGATCAGCGCCTTCTTCATCTGATCCTGGCCCAGGATCGCGGAGAAGGGAAAGGTCGGTCTCTTCATCGGGGTCGGGTGGGGAGCCCAAGGGAGCGTCGAGGGACGTGCAGGTGCCTTGGGGCGCTCCGCTGCGGTCCGATATAATGCACCATAATCCTCACGCTCTACACTGTGGCATGCCTGGCGGAGGGTGGAGTACTACGGCCTGGAAGCCGCGGGCAACGTCCGTCCGGCCGCTGACGATGCCCTCCGAGTCCCGGGGGACATGGCTGCTTGCCTCCGCGAGGGGTGGAGGGCCCCCGCCTCCAGGCGGTCCTCTGGCTGGTTCCACCCGGGGGTGGTTGCCGGTGAGCGCCGCGGAAGGAGTTGCTGAGTTTCTGCGGACTTGGGATGGTCGCCGCAGCTGCGTCCCCCAGGCCCGGATGCTCTCGACGGGGTCGCGGCGGCCGGAGCACCCCGCGGGTCGCGCCTGCCGGGAGGTACGGAATGCGGGGCGAGGCGGCAGCGGACGGCGGGAGGTCGAGGACGCTGTGCGGAAGCCCGGGCCTGGTCGCCGGCGCGCTCCGGGACCACGCCCTTCAACTGGCGGTGGAGCCCTTGCCCCAGCGTTCGCCGAGCCAGCTCGGGATGACCGACAGCACCTCGTGGTTGAACCTCAGCTCGGTGTGGTTGAACCACCGCGGCAGGTAGCGG
>DASRTO010000086.1:0-9483 GCA_035655915.1 Anaeromyxobacteraceae bacterium | reverse complement strand
CGACCTGGAGGCCACCGGCGAGCAGCTCTACTTCATGGTGCAGCCGCGCCTGGAGTTCGCCCCGCTCTTCGGCCGCGCCCGCCTCAAGGTGGCCGAGGGTTTCTGGCAGAAGGCGCCGGCGCTGCGCCCGCTGGCCGACGCCGCCCTGGCCTCCTCGCGCCGTCCCGACGGGAGCTGGCAGTTCCAGATCTACGGCAGCCTGGGGCATCCGCAGGCGAAGGCCCTCGGCGCGCCGTGACGCCGCGGGCACGCGTCCCGTTCGGGCCCCGTGGCCGCGATCGGGGCCTTTCGCCTTCGCGCCGCCAGCACCGAGGCCGCGCGTCGCGACCGCGAGAACCATGGCCCGGCGCGAGGACCGCGCCGGCAGGCGGGGCCCCGGGCCGCACTCAGGCGGTCCTGAACCGCTCCACCCGCTCCGAGAGCTGGCGGGCCCGGTCCTGCAGCCCGTCCGCCACCCCGGCCAGCTCGGTGACCGCCGCCTCGTGCTCGGCCGCGGCCGACCCCAGGTCCTTGAGCGAGGCGTGGACCCGGCGAGTGGCCTCGCCGTGGCTGGTCACGGCGCGGGTGACCTCCTCGATCATGGCGTTGAGCCGCTCCAGGCTCGAGAGCTGGCGCCGCCCCAGGTCGGCCTGCTCGCCCAGGGCCCGGCTCACCCGGTCGGCCAGGGCGTCGGCGCCGCGGGCGGCGGCCGAGAGCGCCGTCACGCTGGTCCCCACCCGCTCCACCGCCTCGGTCAGGGCGCGCGAGGCCTCGCTCACCGAGCTGGCCAGGCGCGCCACGTCCTTGCTGCTCTCCCGGTGACCGGCCACCGCCGCCTGGACGCGGCCGGCGTTCTCGTGCGCCTGGTGGGTGGCGGCCCGGATCTGCCCCAGCGCCTCCAGCGACTGCCTGGCCTGCTCCACCTCCGCCGCCGCCAACTCGTCGCCCCGGGCGATGAGGCTGGCCGTGCCCGTCACGTCCTCGCGCACGGCCCGGATGATCTCGCCGATGGACTTGGTGGAGCTGGCGATCTGGGCCGCCAGCTCGCGGATCTGATCGGCCACCACCGCGAAGGCCTTGCCGTGCTCCCCGGCCTGGGCGGCGATGATGGAGGCGTTGAGCGAGAGCAGGTTGGTCCGCCCGGCCACGTCGGCGATGAAGTCCACGATCTGGTCGATGTCGCCGGCGCGGCGCCCCAGGCCGGTGACCCGCCGCTGCGCGTCGGCCACCGCCTCCCGCACCCGCTCGATGCCCCGCGCCGTCTCCTCGACCACCCCGCCCGCCTTCTCGGCCAGCTCGGCGGCCTGGGCGGTGTTGAGCTGGCCGGCCACCGCAGCCAGCTCGACCCCGGAGAGGCTGGCCTCCACCCGCCCCAGGGTGTCGCCGGTGCGCCCGGCCAGGTCGTTCAAGGCGCGCATCTCCGCCTCGGCGCGGCGGCCCGCCCCCGAGAGGGCGTCCACCTCGTGGTTGGCCGCCTCCATGGAGCGCTCCAGCTCGTCGGCCTGGCGCCGCACCTCCTCGAGAGCGGCGGCCATCTCGCCCACCGCCGCGCTGGTGGAGGCCACGTACTCGGCCAGCCCCTCCACGCCGCGGGAGACGAGCCCGATCGAGTCCTCCATGGCGCCCAGGGCACCGTCCACGGCGGTGACCCCCGACCGCTGCCCGAGCGCCCCGCGCCGGACCCGATCGCCGATCTCGCCCACGTCCCGCGCCGCCCGGTCGACGCCGCGGGTGGCCTGCTGCACCGCGGTCACCAGCCCGCCCAGCCCCTGCGCCATGCGCCGGAACTGGGCCGCCAGCCGCCCCATCTCGTCGTGCGAGATCGAGGGCGGGCTGGCCCCCAGGTCGCCCGAGGCCATCCGGCCGGCGGCTTCTGAGAGGGCCAGCAGCGGCACGGTCATGGCCCGGGCCGACACCCACACCAAGAGCCCGGCGGCCAGGTAGACGATGAGCACCAGCGTGGCCCCGGAGCGCCAGTAGGCGACGAGCCGGGCGCGGAAGGGTTCCTCGGGGAGGAAAGTGGCCAGGGTGGCTCCCTGGCCGGCCACGCGGCGCACCACCCACCCGTCGGCCACCCGCGCCGTGCCGGCCGGGCCCGGGAGCAGCCACCGGCCGGCCGGCCCGGCGGCGGCCAGGGAGCGGCCGTCGGCGCCGAAGAGCGCGGTCGAGCCGCCGCTCACCCGGAACACCATCTGTACCTCGGCCGGGCCGGGCAGCCCCCAGGCGGTCCCGAGCGCGCTCTCCTGGGCGTCCTCGGCCCGCCGCAGGTACTCGGCCTCGGCGTCGCCGCGGAAGCGCAGGTACCCGGTGGCGGCGAAGAGCAGGACCGCCATGGTGACGAGGCCGTAACCCAGGGAAAGGATCTTGCCGCGGACCGTCCCGTGTTCGCGGAACTCCACGCCCGGTCCCAGGGCGGCGAGCGCACGCGCCGCGGCCCATCCACCGGCGGTGTAGACCATCATGGTGGCCAGGATGGCGGCCGCCAGCGCCACCCCCGCCACGGCCACGGCCAGGTCGACCGGGAGGCCCCGCCCGTAGAGCGAGGCCCAGGCTGCCGCGGTCGCGAGTGCCCAGGTGACCCCGCTGGCGGTGGCCAGGCGCGCCGGCAGGCGGTGCGCCGCCTGGGCAGCGGCCGCCGCGCCGGCGGGGCGGCCATCCGGGCCGGGCGGGAGGAGCAGGGGGGCGGCCAGCCAGCGGGCGGCCAGGAGCGCCAGCCCCAGGGCGGCCGCCGCCGCGAGCGGGATGGCCAGCCGCAGGAAGGCGTGGTCTCTGGCCGGGAGGGGCACGAACTCCTGGACCACCGTCCCGGCCACCAGGGCCGGGACGGCGTGGGCGAGCGCCAGGCTGCGGACGAGACGCGGCCAGATCGACATGAGGCTCCGGGCGAGTCTATCGCGAAGTCCGCGGGAACACCCCAAATCGGCCCGGTGGCCATGCCTGTCACGTCACGCAACGGCGCGAGGCCGCAGGCGTTTTGCCTCTGGGTCCGTGGCTCGCTGGAATGTCGTGATCATTCAGGGGGTTGGATTGTTGCGGGGCGCGATCTCCTGTGATATCGCAGCCGCATGCGCCTGAAGCGGCTCGACATGGTCGGGTTCAAGTCCTTCATGGACCGGACCGTGGTGGTCTTCGAGCACGCCGTCACCGGCGTGGTGGGCCCGAACGGCTGCGGCAAATCCAACGTGGCCGACGCGGTGCGCTGGGTGCTCGGGGAGCAGTCGGCCCGCCAGCTGCGCGGCCGCTCCATGGAGGACGTGATCTTCAACGGGTCGGAGTCGAAGCCCCCGCTCTCCATGGCCGAGGTGCTGATCACCTTCGAGAACGACCGGCCCTCCGAGCTGCCCCCCCAGTACCAGGGGTTCTCCGAGATCAGCGTGGGCCGCCGCCTCTTCCGCAGCGGGGAGTCGGAGTACCTGGTCAACCACACGGCGGTGAGGCTCCTCGACGTGAACGACCTCTTCTTCGGCTCGGGGGTGGGGCGCACCGCCTACTCCATCATCGAGCAGGGGCGCATCGGCCAGATCGTCTCCGCCCGCCCCGAGGATCGGCGCGCCATCGTCGAGGAGGCCGCCGGCGTCACCAAGTACAAGCGGCGCCGCGAGGCCGCCGAGCGCAAGATGGAGGCGACCCAGCAGAACCTGACCCGCGTCGCCGACATCGCCGAGGAGCTGGGCAAGCAGCTCGACTCACTCAACCGCCAGGCCCGCAAGGCCGAGCGCTACAAGAAGGTCAAGGCCCAGGCCCGGGAGCTGGAGCTGCAGCTCGGCGCCAGCCGCTACCTGCAGCTCGCCGCCCAGCGGCGCGCCGCCGAGGAGCAGCTGGCGCTGACGCGGGCCGACGAGGTGGAGGTGTCGGCCCGGCTCGCCGAGATCGAGGCCCAGGCCGACCGCGACCGGGCCGGACGCGACGAGGGGGAGCGGCGCCTCCAGGAGCTCTCGGCCGGCGAGCACGACCTCGCCAGCCGTTCGCGCGTCGCCGCCGTCTCCGCCGAGGCCGCGGAACGGGAGCTCGGGGAGATCGCCGAGCGGGCCCGGCTCCAGGCCGCCGAGGTGGAGGCCCTGAAGGCCCAGGAGGAGGCGCTGGCCCGGGAGGGCGAGGCGCTGCTCCGGCAGCGCCAGGACCTCCAGGCGCTGGGCGGCGGCGACGAGGCGCGCCTGGCCGAGACCGAGGCGGCGCTCTCCGAGCTCTCCGGCGCCGAGGCCGAGATCCTGGCCGAGGCCGAGGTTGCCCGGGGCGGAGCCAGCGAGGCCCTCTCGCGCGCCGCCGAGCGCCGCACCGGGCTGGCACAGGTGGAGCGCCGGGGGGGCGAGGTGGCGGCGCGCCTGGAACGGGTGCGGAGGGAGCTGGACCAGCTCTCGGCCCGGGGCGCCGCCCTGGATGGGACCCGCTCGGCCCAGGTGGAGAAGCTGGGGCGCACCCGGCAGCTGCGGCTGCACCTGGAGGCCGAGCGCGGCGCACAGGAGGAGCTGCTGGAGCGCACCCGCTCCGAGTTCATACAGAACGAGGCTCGCCTCATCCAGGTGCGCGAGGAGCTCTCCGACCGCCGCGCCCGCTTCGAGTCGCTGCGCCAGGTGCTGCGCAACTACGAGGGACACGGCCGGGGCGTGCGCAGCCTCATGACCCGCGCCGGCCAGGGCGACCGCGCCGGCGAGCGCGGCATCTTCGGCCTGGTGGCCGACGTGGTCTCGGCGCCTCCGGAGTACGAGACGGCGGTGGAAGCGGTGCTGGGCGAGCGGCTGCAGTACGTGATCGTGGAGAGCCACGCCCGTGGCGTCGAGGCCATCGACTGGCTCAAGTCGGCGGCCGAGGGGCGCGCCTCGCTCATCCCCCTACATCGGCTGCGCGGCGGGGCCGAGGCCTCGCCGGAGCCGGATCGCGGCCACCCCGGCTTCGTGGCCACCTGCCTGGAGGTGGTGCGCCACGACCCGGCCTACGAGCGGGTGGTGCGCTTCCTGCTGGGCGGCGCGGTCATCGTGCGAGATCTCGAGGCCGCGCTCGACCTGTGGCAGTCGGACCAGGCGCGGCGCACCCTGGTGACGCTCGACGGCGAGGTGCTGGACCCCTGGGGCGTGGTCACCGGCGGCCCGCTGGAAGGCGAGGGGCACGGGGCCCTGCAGCGCCGGCGCGAGGTGCAGGAGCTGGAGCAGACGGTGCGCGACTTCGAGGCCCAGTTCGCCCTGGCCCAGGACCGCCACCGCACCCTGCAGGCGCGCAGCGCCCAGCTGGAGGCGGCGCTGCGAAGCCTCGACAAGGACGGCCGCGAGAAGGACCTGCTCCTCCTCGACCAGGAGAGGGACCTGGCCCGCCTGGGGGCGGATCTGGAGACGGTGGGCGCCCGCGCCGCCGAGCTGGAGCGGGAGCGGGCCGAGCTGGAGGGGACGCTCACGGCCCTCTCCCGGGAGGAGGCGTCCCACCGGCTGGAGGCGGCCGCCGCCGAGGCCGAGCAGGCCGGGCACGAGGAGCGGGCCCGGGAGGCGGCCGAGCGCCTTTCGGCGCTGCGGCGCCGGGCCGAGGCGCTGCGGGCCGAGCTCACGAATCTCAAGGTGAAGGTGGCCGCCGAAGGGGAGCGCCGCGAGGCCATCGCAGGCGCTCTGGACCGGCTGGGAGCGTCGCGGGCGGAGGTGGTGGAGCGGCGGCAGCGCCTCTACACCTCGCTCTCCGCCTCCAACGGGCGGGCCGCCGAGCTGGGGCAGCACCTGGCGGCCCTTTCCGCCGAGCGCGCCCGGCTCGAGGCCGAGCTCCTCCGGGTCCGGGAGGTCCTGGCGGCGGCCCGGGCCGGCCAGGAGGCGTTGCTCTCGGCCGGGGCGGCCCGCGAGGCCGAGGCGCGGGAGCTACGGCGGCGGGCCGAGGCCCTGGCCCAGGCCGCCGCCGACGCCTCCCTCACCGCCCGCGAGGGCGCCCTGGAGCTGTCGCACCTGGAGGAAACGATCCGCGAGCGCTGCCAGGCCGAGCTGCGCCACGAGCTGCACCGCTTCCACCTCGAGCGCCCTCCCGGCCAGGAGGCGCGGGCGCGCCTCGAGGAGCTCAAGGCCCAGGCCGAGCGCATGGGGGCCATCAACCTCACCGCCATCGAGGAGTACGACGAGCTGGCCCGGCGCCACCAGTTCCTGCTCGGCCAGAAGGCAGATCTGGAATCCTCGCTGCGGGACCTCAAGGCCGCCATCGCCCGCATCAACCGGGCCAGCCGCCAGCGCTTCCAGGAGACCTTCGACCGCGTCAACGAGAAGTTCCAGCGGGTCTTCCCACGCCTCTTCAACGGCGGCCGGGCCGGGCTGGTGCTCACCCAGGCCGAGGAGGGCGAGGGGGCCGAGGCCGGGGTGGAGATCTTCGCCCAGCCGCCGGGCAAGAAGCTGCAGAGCGTGAACCTGCTCTCCGGCGGCGAGAAGGCCCTCACCGCGGTGGCCCTCATCTTCGCCATCTTCCTCATCAAGCCCTCCCCCTTCTGCCTCCTCGACGAGGTGGACGCGCCGCTCGACGACGCCAACGTGGGGCGCTTCAACGACCTGGTGAAGGAGATGAGCCAGGCCTCCCAGTTCATCCTCATCACCCACAACAAGCGCACCATGGAGATGGTGGACACGCTCTACGGCGTGACCATGGAGGAGCCGGGCGTCTCCAAGCTGGTGTCGGTGCGCCTGTCCGGGAGCGAGCGCTCCGCGGCGGCCTGACGGGACCACGGAACATCGGGAACGCCCGGGCGGCCCTCCCCCGCGGGCAGCGCCCGGAGCGTCGTTGACACCCCGGGCGCGACGGCCCTATATCGTCTCTCGTCTCACGGCCTCCCTCGTGCTTCCCCTCGCCGCCCTCACCCTCAGCGACGCCGCCGGCATCGCCGCGCTGGTGGCCCTGGCGCTGCTCTTCGTCGCCGCCGCGGTCCTTCTGGCGAGGCGCCGGAAGCCCTCTCCCGCCGGGAGAGGGCTCTCGAGCTCCACGGACGCCGCGGAAGGTGAGGGCGTTCGCCCAGCGGCAACGCCCGGGATGCCCTCTCCCCCCGGGAGAGGGCTCCCGGCCTCCGCGGAAACCACGGGGGGTGAGGGCGTTCGCCTTACGGAGGAGCAGAAGAAGGAGGCCTACCGCCGGAAGAAGGAGGCGGAGCGCGCTGATAAGGAGCGGCGGGCGCGGGAGCGGGAGGAGGCCGAGCGCCGCGCCCGCGAGGAGGCGGAGCGGGCGGCTCGCGAGGCGCAGGAAGCCCGGCGCCTCGCCGAGGAGGAGAAGCGGCGGCGGGTCGAGGCCGAGGCGGGCAAGACCCTGGCCGACGGGCTCTCCAGGACCCGAGGCGGCTTCATGGCCCGCCTGGACGGGCTGCTCGGTTCGGGCCGGGCCCTCGACGAATCGGTGCTGGCCGGCCTGGAGGAGGTGCTCTTCACGGCCGACATCGGCGTGAAGACCGCCACCGCCCTCCTTGACCACGCCCGCGGCGCGCTCGAGCGCCGCGAGGCCTCCGATCCGGCCCGGCTGCGGGAGGCGCTCCGTGCCGAGATCGCCCGCATCGTCTCGCTGGACGGGGCGCCGCCGGCGGCACCCGGGACCGCGCGGCCCTGGGTGGTGATGGTGGTGGGCGTGAACGGCTCGGGCAAGACCACCACCGCCGGCAAGCTGGCCGCCCATCACCGGGCGGCGGGCCGCACCGTGCTCCTGGGCGCGGGCGACACCTTCCGGGCCGCGGCCGGGGAGCAATTGGAGGCATGGGCCTCGCGGGTGGGGGCCCCCATCGTGCGCGGCAAGGAAGGGGGCGACCCGGCCAGCGTCTGCTTCGACGCGGTGAGGCGTGGCGCCGCCGAGGGACTGGACGTGGTAGTGCTGGACACCGCGGGGCGGCTCCACACCAAGGTCCCGCTCATGGAGGAGCTCAAGAAGGTGAAGCGGGTGGTGGAGAAGGCCCTCCCGGGCGCCCCGCACGAGGTGCTGCTGGTCCTGGACGCCACCAACGGGCAGAACGCCATCGCCCAGGCGCGCCAGTTCCACGAGGCGCTGAGCGTCACCGGCATCGCCCTGGCCAAGCTGGACGGCACCGCCAAGGGCGGCGTGATCATCGGGATCTGTGACGAGCTCGGGATCCCGGTGCGCTGGGTGGGGGTGGGCGAGCGGCCCCAGGACCTGCGCCCCTTTGAACCGCGCGAGTTCGTGGAGGCCCTGTTCGCGTGAGCGCCCCGGCCCGGATCCTGCTCTTCGACGTGGACGGCACGCTGCTCCACGCCGGGGGCGCCGGGCGGCGCGCCGTGGGGCGCGCCCTCCTCCTCCACCTGGGCCGGATCGACGGCTCGCTGGCCGGGCTGCGCCTGGAAGGGATGACCGACCGGCTCATCGTGCGCGAGGTGCTGGCGGCGCTGGGGCACCCCTTCGACGAGGCCCTGTGCGACCGGGTGCTCTCCGACTACGTGCGTTTCCTGCGGGAGGAGATCCACGGACCGGGCTACCGGGTGCTGCCCGGGGTGGCGGCGCTGCTCTCCGACCTCTCGCGCCGCGGCGCCACCATGGGGCTCTGCACAGGCAACGTCGAGGAGGGCGCCCGCCTGAAGCTGGCTCGCGGGGGCCTGGACGGCTACTTCGGGTGGGGGAAGGACGCCATTTGCGGCTTCGCCGCCGACGGCGAGGCGCGGGAGCGTATCGTGGAAGCGGCGCTGCGCCGGGCCGCCCGCCGCCTGGGACGGCCGGTGGCCCCCTCGGAGGCGCTGATCGTCGGCGATACGCCCCGCGACGTGGAGGCGGCCCACCGGGTGGGGGTGCCGGTGCTGGCGGTGGCCACCGGCCGCTTCTCGACCGAGGAGCTCGTCGCCTCCGGCGCCGACCGGGTCCTCCCGAGCCTCGAGGGCCGGGGCATGGCCGACCTGGTCCTGGGCCAGGCTTGATCCCCGGCGCCCGCCGGGCTAAGGCAGCCCTGGCTGGCATGGCGGCAGCGCTCTCCTTCCATGGCCCCCGCCTGCGGGCGGTCCCGGCCGGCCCGGAGCACGGTCCGGTGGTGCAGGCCTGCCTCGAGGCCGCCCCGGACTACTTCGAGCGCACCGAGGGGCGGACCGCCAGCCCGGAGGCGGCGGCCGACCTCATCGCCGACGCCGAGGCCGACCCCGCCCGCCGGGTCTACCTCCTCGAGCCGCGCGGCGGCGGCCCGGCGGTGGGCGTGCTCGACCTCCACCTCGACTACCCCGAGCCCGGCGTGGCCCACATCGGCCTGCTGCTCTTCCGCCAGTCGTGCCAGGGCATGGGCTACGGCAAGGAGACCACCGCGGCGGTGGAGGCCGGGCTGGTCCGCTCCGGCTACCGGGCCCTGCGCCTCTCGGTGACGGACGAGAACGATGACGCCCACGCCTTCTGGACCCGCCTCGGCTTCGCCGCGGTGGGGCGCCTCGACCGTGGCGTGACCGTGTACGAGAAGCCCCTCGGGTTCGAGGCGCGTTGAGGCGGACGCCGGGGCGAGGCTCATCCCATGAGCCGGGAACGCGCCGAGCCGCGCCCGGACACCTTCGGGGGCGGCGGCCGGCGCGCCGCCGGGATGGCAAGCCCGCC
>DASRTO010000085.1:0-3398 GCA_035655915.1 Anaeromyxobacteraceae bacterium | reverse complement strand
GGCGAACAGGTCGGCGTCGGCGCGTTGGCGCAGCCCGGCGACGGGACGAAGACCCACTTGTGCGACTGCACCTCGTAGGTCTGGGCGCCGGTGATGGGGGTGCGGTAGGGCAGGGGGAGCGACGCCTGGTCGGTGCTCTGGTCGAAGCCGTTCGACACCACCAGCTCCAGCACGTGGAGGCCACTCCCCAGGCTGGGCGGGAAGCTGGCCGGGGTGATGGAGAAGACCGGGACCGGCCGCGGGGTGAACGGCTCCTGCGTTAGCGGCTGGAGCTGCGAGGACTCGGGACGCGGCGCGTAGCGCAGCGGATCGATCGGGTCGTAGTCCACGAACCACCGGTAGGTCACGACCTCGAAGAAGTTCTCGTCGGCCACCGCCGTGCTGATCGCGAAGATCTGCGGGTTGGCACAGCCGGGGTCGTAGCTGGTGGTGGTTCCGGCGGTGGTGAGCGCGCTGTCGGTGGCGGACGGGCGCGAGGCGTCCTCCACGATGCGGGGCGGCGTCACCGAGCCGGGCGGCACGCTGGGCACCGACTGGGGGAGGGGGCAGCCGGCGGCGAGGAGCAGCGCCGCCGCGGCGAGGCGAGGCCGCGTCACCGGGGCTCCTCGTCGCCCGCCTCCGGCAGCTCGTCCTCGCCCCGACCCGGCTCGCGACCGCGCCGCTCGGACTCGAGCTTCTCCAGGTGGCGGAAGACGGTGCGCGGGTCCACGTCCAGGTCCTTGGCGGTCTTGGTGCGGTTGCCGCCGTTCCGCTCCAGGACCTCGTTGATGTAGCGCTTCTGG
This sequence comes from Anaeromyxobacteraceae bacterium, assembly GCA_035655915.1. Taxonomy (GTDB): domain Bacteria; phylum Myxococcota; class Myxococcia; order Myxococcales; family Anaeromyxobacteraceae; genus DASTPH01. Next base: position 2,616 of record DASRTO010000085.1, on the reverse strand, counting down.
AACTCCTCCTTGGCCTGGGCCAGCGGCATGATGGGCTCCAGGTTCTCGGGCCGGAGGTCCAGGTCCTGGGCCGTGACCAGCGGCCCCTCGGCCAGCACCACCGCCTTCTTGACCCGGTTCTCCAGCTCCCGGATGTTCCCGGGCCAGCGGTACTTCCTCATGGCCACGAGCGCCGCCGGGGCGAAGGAGCGCGCCCGCGACGCGTACTCCCTGGCGTAGCGCTGCAGGAAGTACCGGGCGATGACCGCCACGTCGTCGCCGCGCTCCCGCAAGGGCGGCAGGTGGATGGAGACCACGTTGAGCCGGTAGTAGAGGTCCTCCCGGAAGGCCCCGCGCGCGATCTCCTCCTCCAGCACCTTGTTGGTGGCCGCCACCACCCGGATGTCCACCGGCTCGGGGCGGGTGTCGCCCACCTTGACCACGGTGCGCTCCTGTAGCGCCCGCAGCAGCTTGACTTGAAGGGAGCCCGGCATCTCCCCCACCTCGTCGAGGAACAGCGTGCCCCCGTGGGCGGCCTGGAACCGTCCGGCGCGGGTGGCCACCGCCCCGGTGAAGGCGCCCTTGACGTGCCCGAAGAGCTCCGACTCCAGGAGCCCTTCGGGGATGGCGGCACAGTTCACGGCCACGAACGGCCCCTGGGCGCGACCGGAGCGCCGGTGGATCTCCCTGGCCACCAGCTCCTTGCCGGTCCCGGTCTCGCCGGAGACCAGCACGCTGACGTCGGTGGCCGCCACCTTCTCGATGCGACGGAACACCTCGCGCATGCCCTGTCCGGCGCCCAGCAGGTCGCCGTACTGCCGCACCGCCACCTCGGCCCGCAGCGCCACGTTCTCCCGCTTGAGCCCGTCCACCAGCATGGCGTTCTGCACCAGCAGCGAGGCCTGGGCCGCGAAGACCGTGAGGGGCTCCACGGCCCGCTCGTCGAAGAGGCTGACCACGCTGTCATTGCCGAGGTAGATGACGCCGAAGACCTCCCCCCGCGCCATGAGCGGCGCGCACATCACCGAGCACAGCTTGAGGTTGACCACCGAGGAGGAGCTCGACCACTCCTGGTCGTGGAGGGCGTCGGCCACCACCAGCGAGCGCCGGGTCTGGACCACCTTCTGCACGATGGAGTCGGAGACCCGGGAGACCGCGTCCTCGATGGTGGTCCGGGACAGGTTACGCGCCGACTTCACGGAGAGCTCGCCGTCCTCGAGCAGGATGAGGAAGCCCTTGTCGGCGTGAGTCAGCTCCAGGAGCGCGTCCAGCAGCTCGTCCAGCAGCCGCGGCAGGTCGGTGGCCCCGAGCAGCCGCTCCGAGAAGCGCACCAGCGCCTCCACCGCCTGCGCGCCGGGCGCCGGGCCCGGGGCCGGCTCGGCCGCCAGGCCGGCCTCCTCGGCGAGGAGGACCAGCTCGGTGCCCCCCACCCGGATGCGGTCGCCCGGGGCCAGGCGGCAGGTGGCGCGGCGCCGGCCGTTGACGGTCATGGAGGCGCCGTCGTGGCAGGCCACGTCGTACTCCCTGCCGTCGAAGTGCAGGTGCAGCGCAGTGGCCGGCAGGGAGGGATCGGGCACGGGCACGTCGCTCTCGGGGGATCGCCCCACGCTGGTGAGGCGGCGGCGCAGGGGGAAGCGCCGCTCGCTGCCGTCGGGGGGCCGGACGACGAGGAGGGCCATGGCTAGAAGCTCCAGCTCAGCTTGACGTTGGCGCCGCCGGGCGCGATCTCGGTCTCGACCCGCGGCACGTAGTGCAGGTGGGCGTCGTAGACCGAGTAGGCGTAGATGGCCCAGAAGAGGCCGGCCGAGGCGTACTTGACGATGTCGAGCGTGTTGAGCTGGCTGCGAGTCTCGTCCGAGTAGGGCGGGTTCAGGCAGCCGGGGGCGTAGGAGCAGCGGCGGGCGCTCCCGGCGATCTCGCTGTGGGCCACGATGGCGGTCAGGTTCACGGCGCCGAGCAGGACCTGGGAGATGGCGATGGCGGTGCCCTTGCCGGTGTCGCCGTTCTGGAACTGGCCGGCCCCGAAGGGCAGCCAATTGAAGAGGTAGATGCGCTCCTGCACCAGCACCACCTTGCTGGGCGGCCCGCTACGAGCGGCCTCCTCGGCCAGGAGCTTGCGCCGGGCCTCCTCCGCCAGCCGCTCCTGCTCCTTGAGCTGGCGCCGGCGCTCCCGGAGCGGCGCCAGCTCCGGCTCGGCCTCCCGCTTGACCCGGTCGAAGAACTCCACGATCTGCGGCGGCACCAGGAACGGATCGAGCGCGTAGTCCGGATCGATGGAGAGCAGGTTGACGAAGGCGGCCCGGGCCGCCGCGCGGTCCCCGAGCTGGTACTCGGAGAGCCCCAGGATGCGGTAGGCCTCGATCACCTGGGCCTCGGGGAGATCCTTGCGGCGGGCCAGGATCTCGCGCACCGCCCCGGCGGCGTCGGCGTAGGCGCCGAACTCGTAGCGGTCCTTGGCGCGCTTGAGGTCGGCGGGGGGAGCCGCCACCCCGGCGGCGGCCGGGAGGAGCAGGGCGGCGGCGAGCGCGGCGAGCCGGAGCGTCACGGGGCGGCCTCCTGGCGGGGCGGGGCGACGGTGACGTCCCCGCCGGCGCGGACGCGGACGGCCGCGACATAGGGCGCCCGCCCCTGCGGCTC
>DASRTO010000084.1:0-5013 GCA_035655915.1 Anaeromyxobacteraceae bacterium | reverse complement strand
CGGGCCGCCGAGCCCGGATCCAGCAGCAGCACCTCGCCGCTCCCGGCGCGGACGGCGAGCGAGGCCGAGCCGGCCGTGCCGGCCAGGGCTCCCTTCACCAGGGCCAGCCCGGCCCCGGGGCGCTCCGGCTCGGCGGGCTCGATCACCACCAGCGAACGCTCCTCCACCTCCAGGGTGGGGCCAGCGGCAAACTCGACGGAGGCGGCGGCGTCGGGCGGGACGTATATCGAGTCGTGGGCATGCAGCCCGTCGCCGGAGCGGGCGGTCTCCCACGCCAGGGTGCCCGCCGGCCGGAGCAGGACCCCGCCCTGGGCCTGGGTGAGCCGGGCCACCGCCGGCTCGGCCGGCGACGTCTCCCCGCCGCCGCGGTACTCCAGCGCCAGCAAGAGGGCCACCGCCGCCAGCCCCAGGCCGCAGGCCGCGGCCACCGGCCGGTCCATCTCGGCCGGAGCCAGCGATTGGAGAATGGCCCGCATGCGCGAGGGCGCCCGGCTACCGCCCGGCCCGGCCGGCCCGGATGGCCTCGTCCACCGTCGCCACGATGGTGACGATGCCGAAGGGCTTCGTCACGTAGGAGTGGACGCCCATCTCGCCGGCCAGGCGCTCCGAGGCCGGCGTGGGGTAGGCGGTGATCATGATGGCGCGGAGGTGGGGGTGATGGCTCCGCACCAGCCGCACCAGGTCGAGCCCGTCCATGCCCGGCAGGTTCTTGTCCGCCACCAGGATGTCGAACCGCTGCCGCGCCAGCTTGAGGAGCGCCGCCTCGGCAGTGTCGACCGCCACCACCTCGTGTCCGGCGTTGCCGAGCACGCGGATGAGCAGGTCGCGCACCGACGCCTCGTCGTCGGCGACGAGGACCCGCCCCGGCAGCTGGGCCCGGGTCTGCACTGGAGCAAGTGTACCGCCGTGGCCGGGCGCGGTCCACGTCCCGGCCGCGAGGCTCGGGCGGCCGGGGCGGGGCGGGCGTCAGGAGACGGCCGGATCGGCCGCCGCCGCCGGGTGCGGGCGGCCCCCGAAGAACCGCCGCAGTGCCGGCACCAGCGCCGCCATGGAGAGCGCCTGGATGGCCCCGGCCACCAGGTCCACCGCGTAATGCCAGGAGAGGTAGACGGTGGAGAAGATGATCCCCACCGTCGCCGCCAGGAGCGGGGCGCGCCAGCGCGGGAAGAGGCGCCAGCCGTAGCAGAGGAAGACCAAGGACAGCGCGGTGTGGCCGCTGGGGAAGGCGTCGAGCTGGTTCACCTCGGCGAAGTGCACGAAGGAGCGGACGGCGGCGCTGATGACCCCGCCGCCGAGCACCTCCGCCTCTTCGGCGCGCGGCACCCTGGGGCCGGTGGTGGGGAAGAGGAAGTAGCCGAGGTAGGACACGAGCAGGGTGGCGACGAAGCCGAAGAGCGCCGCGTCGAACTCGGCGCGCCGCCCCTTCAGGTGGAGCGCCACCGCCATGGCTAGCGGGACCGCGTAGTAGGTGAAGTAGGCCAGCGAGGCGAGGTCGGTGAGCCAAGCGGGGCGCCCCAGCGCCGAGCGCCAGGCCGCCACCAGGGCGCCCAGGAACCGCTGGTCGAAGGCGGCGAAGGTCGCGTCCCAGCGCGCCGGGTTGGCCGCGCCGATGAGCGGCCCGGCCAGGTTGAAGATGGCGATGGCCGCCGGCAGCGGGTAGAAGTCGTGGACCAGGCGGGCCACCGCGAACCGGCCCCGCAGGGAGGAGGCGCCCAGGAGGACCAGGGCCAGGGCGCCGAGCCCGCCCAGGATGGGAAGGGGGCGCGGGTACCGGGCCAGCGCCAGCGCCGCCAGGAAGGCCAGGAAGGCCAGGACCATCCGGTCCACCGGCTTCAGCCCCGGCCACCGCCGCCCGCTCCGCGCCTCGCCGCTCATCCTCGCTCCGAATCCGGAGAAGTGTACCGCACCGGCGCGCCGGTCGAGAGGTGGCGGTGGACAGTCCAGGGCCCGCCGCCCCGCCGCGGCAAGGCGGCGCCGATGTGCACCTTGCACCCACCGTGACCGGCGCGGCCGCCTGGCATATCCTCGGGCGTCCTGGCCGGCATGTCGCCGGCCCCGGAGGAAGGCTCCATGCGCAAGCTCGCTCTCCTGGTCCTCGCCGTCGCCCTCTCCGCCGCCCCTGGCGCGGCGAGCGCAGGCTTCTTCATCGAGGGCTCGCTCGGGGTGCCCTGGCACACCAACCCCGACGTCTACCGCGACCCCACCAACATCATGGTGACCCCAGGGTTCGAGATCGTCTGGGTCTCGGCCGAGCTCGGTGTCCTGGGCAACTTCGACCAGTTCAATCAGCCGGCCGCCTGGAGCCTGCGGCCCATGCTGGGCCTGAGGCCGCCGGCCTTCCCGCTTTACGGGAAGCTCATCTTCGACGTCCACGACCTCTCGGGCGGCGCCGTCACCAGCGTCGGCGGCGCGCTCGGAGGCGGTATCGACCTGGCCGGGCTCGGCATCTTCGTGGAGGGCGACTACATCCCGCGCAAGTCGAACGGGGTGAACCTGGCCATCTGGGAGGTCCGGCTGGGCGTCTCCTTCGGCCACTGAACGACGGTTCACTCCCTGAGCCTGTTTCAGGATCGCGCTCGCTCGTTTGGTGGCATGAGGCCCCGCTTGGGGTGTCCACGGTCGATTTCGTTGCCAGAATCGACTAATCCGCAAAATTGCACCCCGGGATGGGGTCCGGGCTTCTCACCAGCGCGGAAGTCGCAAGGATACTCGGCGTCACGCCCGGGAGCGTCAAGCGCTGGGCGGACCAGGGAATCCTGCGCTGCGATCGGACCACGGGCCGCCACCGGCGCTTCGAGCGCTCCGAGGTGGAGCGCTTCCTGCTCAAGCGGCGCGGGTCCGGGGGCGGCGAGGTCGGGCGCTGGGTGGAGATGCTCCTCGCCGAACCGGACATCCTGGCCCTGCAGGCCGGGCTGCTGGAGGAGAGGGCCCGGCTGGGCTCGTGGTGGCGCGTGGCCGAGTCCCTCGGACCGGTGTTGACGGAGATCGGCTCCCGCTGGGAGGCGGGGACCCTCTCCATCCTGGAGGAGCACCTCGCCTCGGAACGGCTGTCGCGGGCGCTGGCGCGAGCGTCGGAGTCGCTGCCGCTGCGGCCCGGGGCGCCGCGCCTGCTCCTGGTGACCGCCGAGGGGGACGATCACACCCTGGGGCTGTCCTTGGCGGAGCTGACCGTCCGGGAGTTCGGCTGGCACGCGCTGTGGGCCGGGAGGGTGACCCCGCTCGCCGAGGTGGTGGCGGTCGTGGCGGCCGGCGGCGCCGAGGCGGTGGCGGTGTCGGCGAGCCCGGTGTGCTCGGCCGGGGACCTCCTGGCCCAGACCGAGCGGCTGGGGGCCATCTGCCGCGCCGGCGAGGTGGCGCTGGCCCTGGGCGGCAACGGTCCCTGGCCGGAGTGGCTGCCCTACGGCGACCGGGTGCGGGACTTCGCCGCGCTGCGCGACTGGATGAGCGGGATCGAGCGTTCCCGGGGGAGCTGAGCCGGTCGCGGCGAGGGGCGCTAGCCCTCACCGCGCAGGATGGGGTCGAGCTTTCCCTGCTTGTCGAGGGCGTCGATGTCCGAGAAGCCGCCCAGGGAACGGTCGCCGACGAAGATCTGGGGCACCGTCCTTTGCCCCGTCCTCTCGGCGAGCCAGAGCCGGAGCTCGTCCTGGCCCTCGGCGTCGATCTCCTCGTAGGACACGCCCTTGCGGTCGAGGAGGGCCTTGGCGCGGACGCAGAACGGGCAGTGGCGCTTGGTGTAGATCCGGACCGTCGGCATGACCGTCGCTTAGCACGGACCGGACCGCGCGGCCACGGCTCAGGCGGCGCGGGCCGGGCCGCCGGGGGCGGTGCGGGGTGCGCCGGGCGTCGGTCCCAGGCCGCCGCGGAGGAGCAGGAGCGGGGGTCGCGACCGCGGGGCCGGCCGGGGAGGAGAGGCGTCGGCGGCCCGGACGCGGGCGAGGCGCGCCTTGAGCGCGTCGAGCGCGGCGCGGTCCATCTCGCCGAGCGCCCAGCGGCGAACGGCGCGCTGCCAGTCGCGGCGGGAGAGCCAGGCGCCCTTCGGCGATGGCGGGCGGACGGCCGGTGCCGGAGCGTCGAGCCTCGAGGTGTCGGTCGGGATCACGGGAGCCTCCTTCGGCGGCCGCGGCGGTCGCGGCGGCCAGGGGAGGCCTACCGGGGGGAGCCCGCCGGATCATGACGAAAGATCGACGGCGGGCCTTCAGGAACTGAATGCCGGCGCCGGGTCCCGGGGGCGATCCCGAGGGAGCACCGTCGTTCAGCGCGCCGCCCGGTCGCGGGCCCCCTCGGCGATGGCCACCACGGCGGGGTGGCGCAGGCGGCGCTCCACCGAGATGGCGTAGTAGCGCTCGCGCACCTCGTCGGTCCGGCCGACCGCCTGGACCTGCAGCTCGGCGCACACCTCCCGCTCGATGACCGAGGGAGCGGCGAAGAGCCCCAGCCCCCGCCGCCCGAAGGCCTTGAGCAGGGCCGAGTCGTCGAACTCCCCCACCACCTCGGGCCGCACCCCCTGGGCCTCGAACCAGCGCTCCAGCCCGTGCCGGAGCGCGGTGCCGGGCGAGGGCAGCAGGAAGGGCGCGCCGTCGAGCGAGCCGGGGAAGCCCTTCCTCGCGCTCGCCAGCCGCGGCGCGGCCAGGAACACCACCCCGCACTCCACCAGCAGGTGGCTGTAGACCCGCACCTTCACGTTCTCCGGCGCCGGCGCGTCGGCCAGGACCACGTCGAGCTCGTGGAGCGCCAGCTGTCCCAGGAGTTGCGCCAGGGGCGCCTCGCGGCAGGTGAGCGCCACCCGGCCGGCGGTGGTCACGGCCGGCTGCAGGAGCCGTTCGGCGACCATCTTGGGGATGACGTCGGCCACCCCCACCACCACCTTGAGCCGCTCCCCGGTGGGGATTCCCTTCAGGGACTGCTGCAGCTCGCGCCCGGTCCGGAAGATGTCGTCGGCGTAGCGCAGCGCGGTCCGCCCCACGTCGGTGAGCACCAATCGCCGCCCCTGCCGCTCGAAGAGCTTGTGGCCCA
>DASRTO010000083.1:0-5519 GCA_035655915.1 Anaeromyxobacteraceae bacterium | reverse complement strand
GCGCCGGCCGGGCCGGCGAGGATCGGCGGTGGCGAGGCGCGGGCCGCGCCGTTAGCGTGGTCCGCCGTGGATGCCGAGGGCTCGAGCGGCCGGCGGACGGCGCTCCTGGACGAGCCCGGCGAGGTGCGCCGGGAGGAGGGGTTCGACGTTGCGCCCAGCCCTGGAGCGGGCGTTCCCCGGCGCCCGCGGGCCGGTGACCCTCCTCCAGTTCCGCGAGGGCCACTCCAACCTCACCTACCTCGTCCGGATCGGAGGCCAGGAGGCGGTGCTGCGCCGGGCGCCCTTCGGGACGCGGGTGAAGAGCGCCCACGACATGGGGCGCGAGTTCTCGATCCTCTCGGCGATCCAGGGCGTGTACCCGCGAGCGCCGCGGCCCATCGTCTTCTGCGAGGACGAGTCGCTCATCGGAGCGCGCTTCTACCTCATGGAGCGCGTCCGCGGCGTGGTGCTGCGGGGCGACGCGTCGGCACCAGGCCTGACCCCCGATCTCCTGAGGGCCGCCTCGACGGCGCTCGTCGACAACCTCGCCGAGTTGCACGGCGTCGACCTGGCGCGCACCGGTCTCGCCTCGACGGGGAAGCCGCAGGGGTACGTGGGGCGCCAGGTGGCGGGCTGGACCGAGCGCTATGCCCGCGCCCGAACGGACGAGATACCGCAGATCGAGGCCGTCGCCGCCTGGCTCGCGGCTCACCTGCCGCCCGAGAGCGGCGCGCCCTGCTGTCCCGCATCTCCGACCCGGCACCCACGGGGGTCTGCCTCCTTCCGGGGCTGTTGCAGCACGTCTCCGGGTAGGGTCGGATCGCTGCCCTGGGGCCCAGCCGTGACACGCCCGGGCGATCCTCCCGCGGCGGAGCGATGCGCCATTCCCTGATCGAACGCCTCGCCTCGGGCCGCACGAACAGGTGAGGCCACACATGAACCAGATCCTGAAGGCATCGTCGAATCGACCCGGCGCATTCCTCTTCGCGGCGCTGGCGCTCTCCTCGGTGGCGGCGGTGGCACCGGGCACGGCAGCGGCCGGCCCGGTGGTGAAGACCGCCGGCGGGCCGGTGAGGGGGATTTCGGCCGGAGGCGTCGACAGGTTCCTCGGCATCCCTTACGCGGCCCCCCCGGTCGCCGATCTCCGGTGGCGAGCGCCGCAGGCGGCCGCGCGCTGGTTCCGTCCGCGCGACGCGACCCGCTTCTCCAAGCACTGTGCGCAGTCGGCGTCGCCTTTCGGCGTCGCGAGCTCGGACGAGGACTGCCTCTATCTCAACGTGTTCACGCCCAGCGACGCGCACCGGGACCACGGCCGTGACGACTGGCACCGGCTGCCGGTGATGGTGTGGATCCACGGCGGCGCCCTGGTCGTCGGCGAGAGCGACGACTACGACCCGACGCGCCTCGTCGAGCGCGGGGTGGTCGTCGTCACCGTCAACTACCGCCTCGGCTTCCTCGGGTTCCTGGCGCACCCGGCGCTCAGCGCCGAGTCGCCCGACCACGTGTCCGGCAACTACGGCATCCTCGACCAGCAGGCCGCGCTGGGGTGGGTCCAGGAGAACATCGGCGCCTTCGGCGGCGACCCCTTCCGGGTCACCATCTTCGGCGAGTCCGCCGGAGGCCTGAGCGTGCACACCCAGCTCGCCTCGCCGTTGGCGCAGGGCCTCTTCCAGCGCGCCATCGTGGAGAGCGGCGCCTACTCGCTGGCGCCGCCGACGCTGGCTTCGGCCGAGGCGGCCGGCACCGCCCTCGCCGCGAGCCTCGGCTGCACGGACCAGACGGCGGCGTGCCTGCGCGCGGTCCCCGTCGGGGAGCTCCTCGCGACGCAGGGCAGCATCGCGTATCCCACCGTCGACGGGAAGGTGCTGGAGGAGTCGTACGCCGCGGCGTTCGCGGGCGGCCGCTTCAACCGCGTGCCGGTCATGGAGGGCTCGAACCACGACGAGTGGCGGCTCTTCGTAGCGCTCAACGGCGAGCTCGTCACCGGGCATCCGCTCACCGCGGCGGATTACGTCCCCGCGGTCGCGGCGACGCTCGGCGTTCCGCTGGCGACGGCGGGATTCATCGCAAACACGTTCTACCCGCTGGCGGCCTACGACAGCCCGAGCCTGGCCCTCGGGGCGCTCGGCACCGACGCCATCTTCGCGTGCAGCGGGCGGAAGGCGATCCGCCTCCTGTCGCAATACGTGCCGACGTTCGCGTACGAGTTCAACGACGAGAACGCGCCGCAGCGGTTCCTGCCGCCGGTCAGCTTCCCCTACGGCGCCGCGCACGCCTCCGAGATCCAGTACCTGTTCGACATCCCGACCACCGTCCCGGCGCCGGCCCTCGATCAGGCACAGCTCGCGCTCGCTGGGGCGATGGTGACCTACTGGACCAACTTCGCGAGTAGAGCGAATCCGAACGGGGAGTGGACGACGGCCTGGCCGGCGTACGCGCCTGGGACCGACGTATACCAGTCGCTCGCACCGCCATCCCCGGTCCCTGAGACCGGATTCGCTGGCGACCACAAATGTGCGCTGTGGACGCCCTAGGCTGGGAGCCAGAGCTCGACGGCGGGATGGTGGCAGGGTGCGAATCCCGCGCCCGTGAGAACCTTCTCGGGACCTCCTGGTCCAGGAGGCGGAGATCCGCCAGGCGGGTCGGAGCTCAGCGCGTTGAGAAGGAGAACACGTCGCCTCCGTCGACGATCGGCCCGGAGATGGCGGCGCTCGCCCCGCCGTCCGGCGCAACGGCGAAGAGCTCGAAGCGGTCGTCCACGATCTGGTCGGCGCGATAGACGAGGCGAGATGCATCCGCAGTCCACTCGAAGGTCGCCACGCCTCCGCCGAGCGCGAGCGGCCCCGAGACCGCCAGGTTGTCGCTGCCGTCCGGGAGGCTCGTGAACAGCTCCTGCATGCCGACGGTGCGCTGTTCCGCCATGTAGGCGACGCGCGAGCCGTCGGGCGCCCAGGCGAAGCGGCCGACGCCGCCACCTGAGACGAGCGAACCGGAGACGCGGACGTTGCCAGTGCCATCGGGGCGGCTGGAGAACAGCTCGGGTACGCCGACGGTAGCCTGGTCCGCCAGGTAGAGGATGCGGGAGCCGTCCGGCGCCCAGACGAACGAGAAGATCTGGCCGCCCGCGGCCAGCGGGCCGGAGACACGGACGTTGCCGGTACCGTCCGGCCGGACTGTGAACAGCTCGAACGCGTCGTCCAAGGCCTGGTCTGCCCGGTAGGCGAGGCGCGAGCCGTCCGGCGCCCAGGCGAAGAGGGCGACGTTGCCCGCCGCCGGCACGGCCGACACGAGCAGGCCCCCGCTCCCGTCCGGACGAGTGGTGAAGAGCTGGGTGTGGTTCTCGGCGATCGCCAGGTAGGCGAGACGGGAGGAATCCGGCGACCATGAGAGGAAGCTGGGGCCGCCGCCTGCAGGGACCGGATCGGCGGAGGCCCGGACCAGGCCAGTCCCATCCGGATGAACGGTGAACAGCGAGAAGACCTCATCCACATCCTGATCGGCCCGGTAGGCGATCCGCGAGCCGTCCGGTGCCCAGGAGAAGGCGGTGACGTCGCCGCCCGGAGCCATGGGGCCGGAGACGCGTACGTGGTCGCCGCCGTCGGGGCGGACGGTGAACAGCTCGGCGACCTCCGCAGCGAGCTCGAAGGCCAGGTAGGCCAGGCGCGACGAATCGGGCGCCCAGGCGAACTGGGCGACGAACCCCCCGCTCACCTGCGGGTCCGAGAGCCGGAGGTTGTCCCGGCCATCGGGCCGGCTGGTGAACAGCTCGAACTGGCCATCGGCGTTCTGGTCGGCCGTGTATGCGATGCGCGAGCCGTCCGGCGCCCAGTGGAAGGCTTGGATGGCGCCGCCCGGGGCCATGGGACCAGAGATCTTGACGGCCCCGCTGCCGTCCGCTCCGGCCACGTACAGCTCGATGACTCCGGGGACGTCCTGATCCGCCACGTAGGCCACCTGGCGGCCGTCCGGCGAGATGGCGGCGGCGAAAACGCTTCCGCCCGGCGCCAGCGGACCGTTCAGGCGAGCGACCGCCGGCTGGTCCAGCCTGGCCAGGTACAAGTCGGTGCGGGTGGCGACGTCCTTGGTGGCCGTGAAGACCGCGAAGTCGCCGGCCATGACCGGAGGGGGCGGGGGAGCGGGCGGCTCCGCCTGCATGGTGGCCTGGCCGGCACAGGCCGAGAGCGCGACGGCGAGCGAGTGTGACAGGAACCGAAGCTGGGTCTGACTCTTCAAGGGGTTTCTCCTTCGATTGGTTCGTGTCCTCCCCCGGGTACGGACGTGGGCTTCTCCGGTAACGGACGCGCCGGTCCGCGCGAGCGTCGCGCCACGGGGAGCGCGCGGCCAAGCCTGCGACGGCGGGTCGAGCCGTGCCTCCTGGCCGCGCCCACACGCGCGGTACCTCCGGCGCCGCCGCTGGCGCGCCCCGAGGACCGGCGCCCAGGTCACCCGGGAGCGTCGAGGCGCGCCCAAGCATCCGCCCTGGGGTGCCGCCGGCGGCGGAGGTCGTCACTCGTAGAGCATGACGGTCGAGACCGGGAAACCCTGTGCGTCCTCGCCTCCGAAGACCAGGACCTTTCCGCTCCGGAGGAGCGTCACCGTCGAGGCCGCCCAGGCGGGCTGCAGGATCGGCCCGGGGCTCCATCGGCCATCCGTCGGCTCGAAGAGGTCGGTTGCCTCGGAGGCCTGCGCGCCGCCCAGCACCAATACGCGCCCGTCCGTCAGGAGGACGGCGGAGTGCACCATCCTGGTCACCTGCATGGCGCCGGCCGGGCTGAAGAGTCCCGTCGACGGATCGTAGATCTCGGCAGACGCCGTCGTCTCCCCGGACTGGGTGACGACGCCTCCCGAGACGAGCACGCGTCCGTCCGCGAGGAGGGCGGCGGCGTGGAACGCGCGCGGCGTGGCGAGGGAGCCGGTCGGCTGGAACGTACCGCTGGCGGGGTCGTAGATCTCCGCCTCGCCGCCGAGGACCTCGCCCACCGCGTCGCAGCAGGTGACGCCTCCGGCGATCAGCACGCGGCCGTCGGCAAGCCGCGTCGCCGTGTGCCCGCGGCGGGCGGTGGCCATATCTCCGGTCACGGTCCACCGTCCCGAGGCCGGGTCGTAGCGCTCGGCCGCGGCGGTGGCCGGGAAGTGTCCGCCGGCGACGAGCGCGCTGCCGTCGCCCAGGGCGGTCGCCGTGCCCACCCTGTCGTGACGGGAGTTGAGGTCGCCGATGCGGCCGAAGCGTCCGGTGGTCGGGTCGAATGCCTGGGTCGCCCGCAATCCGTCGATGCCGCCTAGCTGGGTTCCGCTGTTGATCCCGCCGCCGACGAGGAGGAACCCGCCGCCCCCGAGCTCGACCGGCATGGTGAATTCCGCTTCGGCCGAGAACGCCAGGCGCGGGCCCGGCGACGCGGTCTCGGCGACGGGATCGAAGCGGTGGCTGCTGTCGGTGTCGGGGACGTTCGGGCTCTCGGAGGTGTTCCCGCCCATGACCAGGGCGCCGCCGTCGGCCAGGGCCACGGCCACGTGCTGCGTGTAGGCGACCGGCGAGGGCG
>DASRTO010000082.1:0-5210 GCA_035655915.1 Anaeromyxobacteraceae bacterium | reverse complement strand
CGCAGGGCCTCGGCCAGGGCCTCCATGGATCGGTGGCGGTCGGAGGGGTTCTTCTCCAGGCACTTCATCACCGCCGCCGCCAGCTGGGGCGGGATGCGCTCGCGGCGCGGGGTGCGCAGGGGCAGCGGCGGCGCCGGCTCGGTGCGGATCTTCTGCACCAGGTCCACGAAGTTGCCGGCCTTGAAGGGGACGCTCCCGGAGAGCAGCTCGTAGAGCACCACCCCGGCGGCCCACACGTCGCTGGAGGGGCCCACGTCCTTCCCGGTGGCCTGCTCGGGCGACATGTAGAGCGGCGTCCCCAGGATCACCCCGGTGACGGTGGAGCCCACCCCCCCGTCCGACTGGTCCTTGAGCTTGGCGATGCCGAAGTCGAGCACCTTGGCGTAGTCCCCGCCGGCGCGCTTGATGACGAAGACGTTGTCGGGCTTCAGGTCCCGGTGCACCACGCCCTTGTCGTGGGCCGCGGCCAGGGCGTCGCACACCTGGGCCATCACCGAGACCACCCGGCGCAGCGGCGGCCGCTTGCCCTTGCGGCGCTTGAGCAGCGAGCGCAGGCTCTCGCCGTCCAGCAGCTCCATCACCAGGAAGGCGAGGCCCGGCACCTCCACGAAGTCGGTGACCTCCACGATGTGCTCGTGGGAGATCTCGTTCACCACCCGCGCCTCGCGGAAGAAGCGCTTCACGATGTCGGGGCGGGCCGCGTACTCGGGGTTCAGCACCTTGATGGCCACCGAGCGGCCCAGCTTCACGTGCTTGGCCTTGAAGACCCGGCCCATGGCCCCCTCGCCGATGAGGGACACGAGCTCGTAGCTCCCCAGCTCGGAGCCGATCCCGACCTCGATGGGCGCGGTGTGGACCTCGACGGTGGTTCCGCCTGCCATCGTGCCGGCCATGGTAGCACCGGGCCGGCGGTGGCGCCCGCGGCCGGGGGCGGAGCGGTGGGAGAGGCGCGGGCGGTGTGTGCGGCCGCGGCGGCGAGGCGCCCCGGGCGCTCAGCCCATCCCGTCGGCGGAGGGCGCGCCGCCGTGGGGCGGGCACCAGCGCGAGACCGCGGCCACCAGCTCGGCGATGTCGAAGGGCTTGTGGAGGTAGGCGTCGGCCCGCGGTAGCGCCTCGAGCCCCGGCATGGCCGCGCTCATGAGCACCGCCGGCACCCGCGCCCAGCGCGGATCGGCGCGCAGCTTCTCCAGCAATTGGGCCCCGTTCATGACCGGCATGAGCAGGTCCAGCACCACCACGGCCGGCGGGCCCTCCCGCTCCAGCCAGTCGAGGGCTTCCCGCCCGTTCGCCACGCCGGCGGCCTGGTAGCCCTCGAAGGCCAGGCCGTCGGCCACGCCTTCCCGGATGGCGACGTCGTCCTCCACGAGAAGGATCCGTCCGCTTGCCATGGCGCGCCCATCCTACAGCGTGACGGTCCGGGGTGCCTCGAAGGTGAAGGGCAGCGGCCCGGCCGGGCGTGGAGCGCGGCCCGTCCCGGGACCGGCGAAGGGGCAGGTCCCCACCGGCGGGTGGCCAGGCGGCAACGCCCCATACCCGTCGACCGGCGGGTGGCCGGGCGGCAGCACGCCAGTCCAGTGCTCGTCCACCGGCGGGTGCCCCGGCGGCAACTCGTCGGCCCAGTCGCCGTACACCGGTGAGTGGCCCTGCGGCAACGCCCCCGGGGGCGGCGCCTCGGCCGGCGCCGCGTCGCAGCCGTACCTGGCCCGCGTCTGGCCAACCACGTGGGCGAGGATTCGCACCAGCTCGGGCCGCTCCAAGGCGAGCCCGTCGCGATGGGCGGCCGCGATGTCCGCATCCCGCATCATCTCGGCGCTGGTCATGTGCTCGCACACGTAGCGCTGCTCGACGCACTGCTCGCGCAGGGCGAGGTGCCAGTCCGCCCAGTTCTTCGGCTGGCAGCCTGAGGGGGCGGCGGCGCGGACCGCCGGCAGCGCCAGGGCGGCCGCCAGCGCGGCCAGGGAGGGAAGCCCGATGCCGAGTAGCCGTTTCATGCGCTGCCTCCCGGCGGCCCCCGGACGTGGACCGCCCGACTCCACGTCCATAAGCGGGCGCAGGGCGGGTCGCAGGGGGTTGTCGGGACGGCCCCATCAGCACAGGGCCGACGGGGCCGCCCCTCGGCCGAGCCTGTCGGTTGCTCCGAAGCACCCTTCCGGGTGAAATCACTACCGCTGGAGGTAGCGTGCTCACCCGTCTGGGATTGCAACACAGCTTCCGTTCCAGTACCTCGAAGGCCAGGGCAAGAGCCGCGGTGAAGGCGATGGCGTACCCGAGCTCCCTTTCTGCCAAGCTGGGTTCACCCCGTCGCGAAGCCCGACCGCGAGGTCCTCGCCTGGTCTCTCCTTTCCGACACCGGATCGAAGCCCCCTAGGGCTCCCTCGAACGGGCGGCCGGGTCCCCACCCCGCTCCGGCCTGAACCGCCGCTCGATCCGCCCGCGCAGCAGCTCGAGCAATGCGGCCTCGGTCATGCCGGCCTTGGGTCCGAGCACCAGGCGCACCGCACCGCGCTCGGGGGGGCGCGCCTGGGGGGCGAGCGGGCCCGAGGCAGCCGCGAAGCCGACGTCGCTGGCGGCGATCTCCACCTCATAGGGCTGGCAGTAGATCTCGTGAAAGCGCTCGCGGAGCCGGGCGGCGGTCAGCGCCTCCCGCTCCCCGGGCAGCATCTGGAAGCCGACCGCGGCGCCGGCGAGGCGCACCACCTGCTCCTCCACCAGCCCCAGCTCCAGCGCGAACGGCGCCAGCGCCTCCAGCCCCTCCAGCTCGCCGTAGCGCCAGTAGCTGCGCAGCACCGAGCCGCAGGCCGGGCAGGCGAGGCCGTTCAGCTCGTCGAGGCCGCGGGTCCGCATGAGGTGCAGCGCCCGCACGCCGCGCCGGCAGCGGCGGCAGCGCTCGGCCGGGCCCAGGAGCGAGAGCACCTCGCGGGCGATCCCGGCCACCGCCTCGCGCTCCAGGGCGATGCGCACCCCGGCCCCGAGCTCGGGCCGGACCAGCTGCACTCCGGCCTCCACCGCCTCGGGGGTGGCCCGCATCCCCACCTCCAGGTGGCGCGGCAGCCGCGCCACCAGGCGCTCGAAGGGCGGCGCCGCCTCCCAGCCGGCCTCCTCCCGCAGGGCCTGGTACCGCTCGGCCCAGCCGGACGGGGCGGAGAGCGACTCGGGCGGCCGCACCGCCGCCTCGGCGAAGAAGGCCATGAGGGTGAGCGCAGCCTCCCACGGCGCCTCGCTGGCCAGCTCCTCCAGCCGCCGCCCCAGCTCGCGGGCCTCGTGGGTGGCACGCTGCTTCTCCAGATGGAGCACCCCCTTGCGCACCAGGCCGCTCTCGGAGAGGGGGTCGAATCCGCGCAGGGCGCCGGTGGGGCCGCTGCGCCGGGTGAGCTCGCTCATGGACGTCTTCCTCCGCCGTTCCAGGTCCCGGGCGGCGCGCACCAGGCGCTCCAGCCGGGCCAGGGCGTCGGCGAAGGCGTGCTCCGCCTCCGCCTCCACCTCCGCCCGCATCTCCTCGAACCAGTCCCGCCCCGCCTCGTTGCGCCGCAGCGCCTCCTGCCGGAGCCGGAAGGTCTGGCTCGCCTCGAGCCGGGACTTCTCGCGCTCGAGCGAGGCGGCGATGCGCTCCAGGCCCGCCGCCCGCTTCTCGAGGTGCGCCACCCGCTCGGCCGGGGAAAGGTCGGAGAGCGGCTCGCCCGCCCCGAGCTTCTCGGCCATGAGCTCGAGCGCGGTGCGATCCCCGTCGGCGTAGGCGGCGTTCACCCTGGCCATGAGGTCGCCGAGCCGCTTCCGCTCGGCGTCGTCCCGGGCCAGATCGGGATGGAGCACCCGCGCCAGGCGGCGGAAGAGGCGCTTCAGCACCACCTCCTCCGGCTCGACCTCCAGGCCGCCCGGATCCGGCGCCTCCGCAGGCGCCCGGGCCGGCTCCCCGGCCGCCGCCTCGTCGGCCCAGGGCGCCACGCTCCGGCCGCGCCCCGTCCGCCTTCGCGCCCTGGGCCAGGCCGCCGCCCGCGCCCGGGCCGGCGCCCGCCCCGGCCGCGCCATGGCCGCGCCCAGGCGCCCGGCCTCGTCCTCCAGGGACTGCAGGCGCCGCACCAGGCGCTCCCCGAGGTCCAGCTCGGCGAAGACCGCGCCCAGCCGCGCCGCGTAGTCGCGGCCGAACTCGCCCAGCGACAACGACAGCGACTCCACCTCCAGGTCCAGGCGCGTCACCTCGGCGAGGGCCTCCGCCAGCCGGCGCTCGGCGGCGGCCACCGGGTCGGGCCGTTCCGGCGCGGCGCGGGCGATGGAGCGCCGCGCCACGATGGCTCGCTGGTTCTCGGGGGGCATGGACCGGCCTCCATTTGTACCACCTTGGCGCCTCCCCACGCCTTGCCGCGGTCCGCCGCCGGTGGAAGAATGCCGCCGCCTCTGGAGGACGCCATGGAGCGATACGACGACGTGATGCACGAGGCGTTGCGCATGGCGCGGCCGAGCCGCCTGCCGTGGGTGCTGTTCGTGGCGGCGCTCGTGGCCGGCGCGGCCATCGCCGTCTTCCTGCTCTACCGCCTCGACGCCGCCCGCACCGCCGCCGGGAGCGCCACCGCCGGGATGCTCGACTCCCGGGAGAAGCTGGCCCAGCTCCGCTCCTCGCGGGCCGAGCTGGAGCAGCGGCTGGAGCGGCTGGAGGCGGAGAAGGCCGACCTGCTCTCGCTCAAGAACGAGCTCTCCCGCGACGTGCAGTCCAAGGAGGAGGAGCTCCAGAAGCTCAAGGGCACCTTCGACGAGCTCCAGGAGAAGATGAAGGGCGAGATCGCCAAGGGCGAGATCCACCTCTCCCAGGCCGGCGGCCGGCTCAAGGTGGACATGGTGGACAAGGTGCTCTTCGAGTCGGGCGAGGCGGTCATCACCAAGCGCGGCGAGGAGGTGCTGTCGCGGGTCGGCTCGGTGCTGGCCCGCATCGAGGGCAAGCAGATCCAGGTCTCGGGCCACACCGACGACTCGCCCATCTCCTCGCGCCTGGCGGCCACCTTCCCCACCAACTGGGAGCTCTCCACGGCCCGGGCCACCAACGTGGTGCGGTTCCTCCAGGAGAAGTCCGGGGTGCCGGCGCCGCGGCTGGTGGCCGCCGGCTACGGCCCGTACCACCCCATCGCCACCAACGCCACGCCCTCCGGCCGCTCCCGCAACCGGCGCATCGAGATCCTCCTCACGCCGGCGCTGGAGCCGACCCCGGCCAAGGTGGCGGC
>DASRTO010000081.1:0-8671 GCA_035655915.1 Anaeromyxobacteraceae bacterium | reverse complement strand
CACCAGCGAGTCCAAGGAGGCGGTGGCCCACTACCCCGAGATCATCCGCGAGATCCAGCTGGCGGCCCAGGAGTGCGGCCGCAAGCTGGCGGCCTACGTGCGCAAGCGCCAGCACGCCGAGTACCAGGCGCAGCGCCGGTCGATCTTCGAGCTCTACATCCAGGAGGTGGCCCAGGCCATCGGCAAGATCACCGGCAAGAGCCCCGACCCCATCAAGCGGGAGTTCATGAAGGTGGCGACCAAGGTGACGCAGGCCGAGCTGGCCAAGGAAGACGCCAGACTCGAGGAGATGTCGGAGAAGATCACCCAGCGGCCGCGGCGGGCCGAGCAAGAGGAGCAGGAGTAGACCATGGCGCGCCTGGACGCAGCGGACAAGAAGACCATCGGCAAGATCGAGAAGCTCGCCGAGTCGGTGCTGAAGGCCACCAGAGGGGGAAGGAACCCCTTCGTGGAGATCCCCATCCGCTCGCTCGCCAACGTGAAGTACAGCGAGAAGAAGCGGCTCATCGAGCTCGGAAGCCAGCGGCAGAAGCGTTACTTCTTCAACGTCTCCATGGCCAAGAAGTTCATGCAGACCTTCCTGGTCTCCGAGGCCTGCAAGGAGCTCGTCGACTCGGGGAAGACCACCAGCATCCGCGACCTGTACTACATGACCAAGCACGCCCTCGGAGAGACGAAGCAGAACACCTTCGAGGAGCAGGACGAGTCCGATCCCATCATCGAGGACCTCGAGGTGGCCATCGACTCGCTGCGCGAGGAGTTGCACCTGTTCGCCAAGGGCGTGGGCTCGATGGTCGGTCCGATGACCATCCGCGACTCGGGCGACACCATCGACCTCCGGCGCATGGGGTCGGGCGGCTGGGGCGTCCCCTCGATCGTCGAGGAGCATGTCATCCAGTTCGGAAAGTACGAGGCGAAGTACGTGCTCCTCATCGAGAAGGACGCGGTGTGGAGGCGCTTCAACGAGGACAAATTCTGGCAGAGGGAGAAGTGCCTCATCATCCACGGGCAGGGACAGCCGCCGCGCGGCGTGCGCCGCCTCGTCCAGCGGCTCCACAGCGAGCTCGGACTTCCCGTGTACGTCCTGGTCGACAATGACCCCTGGGGCTTCTACATCTACTCGGTGGTGAAGCAGGGCTCCATCAACCTGGCCTACGAGTCGATGCGGATGGCCGTGCCCGACGCGCGCTTCATCGGGCTCTCGTCCTTCGACAAGGGCACTTACAAGCTGCCGCACAACGTGGCCATCAAGATGAACGACCAGGACGTGGCCCGCGCCAAGCAGATGCTGGCCTATCGCTGGTTCCAGGCCAAGCAGTGGCAGGACGAGATCCAGGAGATGGTCCGCTCGGGGGTGAAGTTCGAGCTGGAGGCCCTCTCCCGCCGCGGCATCTCCTTCATCACCGAGGAGTACCTGCCCAGGAAGCTCAAGGACAAGGATTGGCTCGCCTAGGGCCGACCGCGCCGGCGCCGGCGGCCGACTCGGCGCCCTCTCCCCGGAGGACCACATGGCCCGCAGCAAGCGTAAGGTGAAGAACCGCAGCAAGGTGAAGCGCGCCAGCGCCAGGCAGAAGCGCGCCCGCTCCATCAAGCGCAAGCGCCGCGCCAAGCGCGGACCGCGGTAGCCCGCCGTGCCGCTCGCGCCCGGCAGCTTCCTCCCGGCCGCCACGGTCCAGGACCTCGGCGGCGGCGAAGTGCCGCTGTCGGGCCTCGGCACCGGGCCGGCGCTCCTCTTCTTCCATAGGGCCGACTGCCCGGCGACGGTGGTGGCGGCGAAGGTGCTGCCGCGCTTCGCCGGGGTGCCCGGCCTGGTGGTGGCGGCCATCTCGCAGGACGGCGCCGAGGAGACCCGGGAGTTCGCCGCCGCCAGCGGCTGGACGAGCGGCGTGACGGTGCTGCGCGACCCCGATCCCTGGCCGGCCTCGGAGGCCTGCGGCATGCGGGCCACCCCCACCTGGTTCCTCGTCACGCCGGGCGGGCGCGTCGAGATGGCCGCCGAGGGCTGGAGCCGCGACGATGCCAACGCCCTGGCGGCCGCCGCCGGCCGGCTCACGGGGTCGGCGCCGCTGGTCGTGGCGCAGCCGAACGGCCCCGAGCCGCCCCTGCGCCCCGGCTGAGCCTCGCGCAACGCGCCGTAGGCGCGCCCCGTCGAGCCACGCCGACGGCCGGGGCCTCGCGGCGACAACGTCCTTTGCCTACTCTGAACCGGTAGGGCGGGGGCTCGTCCCCCGCCGCCATGAGACCCTCGTGCTGGAAGGGGAATCGCATTCAACGGCCAGCGCCGAGGACCCTTCGCCGAGATCCGGGTGTCCCGGCAGGGGACAAGCCCCCGCCCTACGGAAGAGCCCCGCCCTAGGACGCCGGGCGAAGGGCTCCCCAGGCCGAGACCAGGCCGAAGGCGAAGAACGCCGCCGCCGCGGCCCGGCGGACCCACTTCATGGAGATGCGGTGGGCCAGCGTTTCGCCGAGGAACACCGCCAGGCCGTCGGACGCCAGCATTCCCATGGTGGTGCCGATGGTCACCAGGACCACCGATTGGTACCGCGCCGCCAGGGCCACGGTGGCGAGCTGGGTCTTGTCTCCCATCTCGGTGAGGAAGAAGAGCACGGTGGTGGTGAGAAACGGGCCGAGGCGGCTCGGCTTCTGGTCCGCGTCCAGCGTGTCGGGGCGGAGGGTCCAGAGGCCGAAGGCGATGAAGGTGAGGGCCAGGACCGCGGCCATGACCCGCTCCGGGACGCGCGCCGCCACCCAGCTCCCGACCTGCGAGGCCAGGGCGTGGTTCGCCAGGGTGGCGGTGAGGATCCCCGCCATCACGATCCAGGGCCGCCGGAACCTCGAGGCGAGGGAGAAGGCCAGGAGCTGGGTCTTGTCGCCCATCTCGCTGGCGGCCACCAGGGCGAAGGAGCTGAGGATGGCTTCCACGAGGTGTCTCCCGCCGGCTCGACCCGGGGCCGGCTCCTATGGTCCCTTCGGGACCCGCACCTCGGCCAGCACCATCGGCCGGAGCACGCCCGCCCGCGTCTCCGGCCGCAGGAACGACCAGGTCAGCTTGGTGACGGGGAAGCTCTGGTACACCGAGAGCGGCGCGACGTAAAGCCCGGCAGCCGCGAGCTCCGCCTGGTGCTCCTGCGGAAGGTAGAGGTAGACCGGCCCGCCGGCCGCGGCGGCCTCGACCTCGGCGAGGCTCCAGTGGTGCACCGCCCCGGGGGCCTCGAAGTCCAGGGCCGGGGAGGCGGTCTGGTAGACGCCCGCCGGCCGGAGGGGAAGGCGCCGCAGTTCGGCGGCAGCGGCGCTGCCGGCCTGGTAACGGTGGACCTGTGGCGACAGGACCAGGTTGAGCAGCAGGTTCAGGACCACCGAGGCGGCCACGCTGCGCGCCAGCGCCGCCCCGAGCGGTGGCCGCCGCCACAGCGCCATGGCCGCCGCGGCGGCCGCCCCGGCCAGGGCCGCGGCCGGCAGGGCCCCGGCCGGCCGCGCCAGCAGGAGCAGCGCGGGGCCGAGCGCGAAGACCAGGGCCCAGACCACCGTCTGCAGCCGCGTCACCCAGCGCGGGGGCTCGTCCCCCAGGCGGAGCAGCCAGCCGGTGGCGATCAGCGCCAGGAAGGGGAAGAGGATGTCCAGGTAGTGGGGCAGCTGGAAGCGCGAGAGCGAGAAGGCGAGGAACGTCGGGACCGCCGCGCCCCAGGCGAAGCCGTCGCCCGCGGGCGGGCCGCCCCGCCGCCGGAGCCGGTCCGCCGCCGCGGCCAGCAGCCAGGCCGACCAGGGCAGGAAGGCCCACAGCAGCGTGTGCACGAAGAAGAACGGGCTGCCGGCCGGGCGGCGGATGGCGCCGGTCCCGAGCAGGCGGCCGAACTGGCTCTCCCACAGGAAGAAGGGGATGGCCTGCCGGCCCGCCGCCGGGCCGGCGGCGGCCGGGCGCGACCCGAACTGGGCCTGGAGGCAGAGGATCTCGGGCAGGATGGCCACCGCCACCAGGAGGGCCGCCAGCCACCATCGCGGCCGGAGCAGCTCGCGCCAGGTCTGCCGCGACGCCCAGTGGCCCAGGAGCGCGCCGGCGATGGGGACGAGCGCCACCGCCCCCTTGGTCATCACTGCGCAGCCGGAGAGCAGGGAGCCCAGGACCAGGTGGACCGGGGTGCGGGGCTCGTGGGCGCGCAGGAAGTGGTAGACGGCGCCGGTCACGAGCCCGACCAGGTAGGGCTCGGCTCGGACGTCGGCGTTGCCCATCACCAGGTGCTGCGCGGTGAGCAGCACCAGCACCGAGAGCTGTCCGGCGGCGCGCCCGCCGACGCGCCTCGCCAGGAGGAAGGTGTAGCCGACGCCCAGGGCCCAGAAGGCGAGGGCCGGCAGCCGGTAGGCGAAGGGGCTCACGCCCAGGGCGCGGAAGGAGAGCGCCGCCATCCAGAAGGGGAAGTGGGGCTTGTCGAGCCAGTCGGCCCCGGCGTAGACCAGCCGCACCAGGTCGCCGCGCTCGGCCATGGAGCGGGCGATGGAGGCGTAGAGCGCCGGGTCGTCGTCCAGGAGCGGGAGGAAGGCCCCCGAGAGGTTCGCGGCCAGGGCCGCCAGCGCCAGCCAGGGGAACCAGCGGTCGAGCCACGGCTCGAGGCCGGAGCGTGGCTCGGTCGTCATGGCGGGATGGGCCTGGGACGGGGCCCGAGGAAGGAGGCGAAGGGCGTCACGCCACCGGTGCGGACCACCACCCCCTCGACCCGCACCTGGAAGGTGACCGGCCGCCCCTCGCCCTCCGCGCGGAAGACCCGGATCGGCTCCGCCAGCGGGCCGGCTGGCCCCACGTAGAGGAAGGCCGACCCTTCCGGCGGCCGGTCGCGCCACAGGTCGAGCTGGGAGGGGCGCGACTGGGCCGGCCCGAAGCGCCGCCATCCGGCGTAGAAGGCGAGCTGCGAGGCCACCTGGTAGGTGCTGGCGAACACGAACGGGTCGGCCGGGTCGCAGCCCGCCGGGTTCCCGATGGAGGCGCAGGCGCTCGCCGCCGCCGCCCGCGCCTGCCGCCCGAAGTCCGCCTGGCCGCGGAAGCGCTCCACCGCCGGGGCCGTCGGCGGGATGAGCCGCGGGTGGCGCACCTCGAAGGCGTAGAGGCCGGAGGCGGCCACCCCGAGCGCCACCGAGGCGGTCACCAGCCCCCGGGCCAGCGCGGGGCGCAGCCGGGCCAGCCCGGCGCCCGCCGCGGCCGCCAGGCCGGGGAAGGCCAGCGCCCCCCAGTTGGCCTCCACCGGCCCGCGCATGGCCGAGTAGACGGTGACCGCCAGCGGCAGCAGCGTGGCGGCGGCCACCCTCCGCTCGGGAGAGGTGCGGGCGCGCAGCAGGACCAGAAGGCCCGCCGCGAGCGCCACCGGTCCCGCGCCGGCCAGCAGGGCCCCCAGGTACAGGAAGAAGCCCGACGCCGAGCCGCCGTCCCGGAAGCCGTGCCCGAGCTGGAAGCGGATGGCCACCCAGTCGTGGGCCGCGTTCCAGGCCAGGCAGGGGACGAAGAGGGCCACCGCCGCCGCCGCGCCCAGCCAGGGCCAGGCGGTGCCGAGCTCCTCCCGCAGCTCGCGGTCCCAGGCCACCAGCAGGAACAGCGCCGGGGCCAGGAGCGCCGCCGTGAACTTGGACAGGAGCGCCAGCCCCACCGCCACGCCGGCCCAGGCCCAGCGGCGGCCGCGGGCCCGGGCCAGGAGCCAGGTGGCGGCGGCGTAGGCCGCCTCCACCGGGGCGTCGGGAAGGGCCAGGGACCCGGTGATGGTGAGGAGCGGCGCGGTGGCGGCGAGGAGCGCCGCCCACAGTGGCGCGCGCGCGTGGTCGGAGATCTCGCGGGCCGCCAGCCCGGCGAAGGCCACCGCCAGGCCGCCGCAGGCCAGGAACAGCAGGCGGACGCCGACCTCGCCCGGGACCGCCAGGCGCGACAGCCCGATGAGCCAGGCCACCATGGGCGGGTGATCGTAGTAGCCGAGGGCCGGCCGGAGCGACCACAGCCAGTAATAGGCCTCGTCGGTGTAGAGCTCGAGCCCGCCGAAGGCGAGCCCGCGCAGCAGTGCGGCCAGGACGGCCACCGCCCACACGGCGCGCAGGCTCTGCGGGCGGTCGTTCACGGCGCGGCATTGTAGCAGCCGGGAGGTCGAGGCGGCGCCGCGCCCGGGCTCGCCGCTATCCGGCGCGCGCCGGCCGGACCGACCGCTCCGCGCCGAAGAACCCGGCGCAGCGCTCCAGGTAGCCTTCCAGCACCTCGCGCTCGCCCGGGGTGAGCCGGCCGAAGAGCGCCGGGAGGTCCTCCCTGGCCGACCGCGCGCTCTCGGCGTACCCATCCTCCGAGAGCGTGCCAGCGAGCAGCCGGAAGCGCAGGAAGAGGAGCCAGGTCTGCACCACGTCGGTCATGCAGTAGGCGGCGATGCGGTCCAGGGCCCCCTCGGCGTACAGGGCCTGCACGTCTTTCCCGGCCACCTCCTGCTTGCCGGGGAGGCCCAGGAGCTTGGCGTAGAGGTCGAGCGGCGCGGTGGGGGAGGCCCGGGCGTTGGAGAGGAGCTCGAGCAGGTCGAGGTGCTCCGGCGAGCCGGCCTCGCGAGCCTCGCGGAACCATCGCGGCGCCGGGATGCCGAACTTGAGCGAGCGCAGCTCCAGCACCGGCAGGTCGAAGCCCCGGCCGTGGAAGGTGACCAGGGTCCGGCCCGCCAGCCGCTGCCAGGCGCGGCGCAGGAAGGAGGCCTCTGGCTCCCGCCGGTCGGTCCAGGAGGCCAGATCCACCACCCGCAGCGCCCCGTCCCGCTCCTCGGCCTCGAGCAGGCAGGCCGCCACCGGCCGGTGGTAGGGGAGGGGCAGGAAGTCGGAGCGGCCGCCGGAGCGGGCGCGCCGGTCCGCCAGCAGCCGCGACAGCTGCTCCCGGTAGGGGCGGGAGGGGACGCCGTCCACCGCCGACACCAGCCCCTCGTCGGCCACCGTCTCCAGGTCGAGGGTCACGAACCGCTTCGGCTTCACGCTGGGCAATATGACAGGCGGGTCTGACAGGACCGGCCGGCCCCTCAGCTCTTCCACACCACCGGCTTCTTCTCGTCGTACCAGCGCTGCGCCAGGGGAGCGTAAGCGCTCTCGATGCGCGCTCGCCTCACCTTGAGGGTCGGGGTCAAGAAGCCGTTCTCCGGCCCCCAGAGGTCGTCGACCACGGCCAGGAACTCGAGCTGCTCGAAGCCGGGGAGGTCTCGGTTGACTCCATCGAGGTGCTCGAGCAGCTCCTGCTCCAGGGCCGGTTTCCCGGCCTCGGCCAGCCGGCGGCGGGCGTCCTCCGAAAGCACCACCACCGCATGCGGCTGGGGATATCCGCTGCCGCAGACGCAGCACTGCTCGACGCCGCGGTGGCTCAGGATGCGGTTCTCGATCGGGGCGGGGGCGACGTACTTCCCCTTGCTGGTCTTGAACAGCTCCTTGACGCGGCCGGCGATCGCGAGCCGTCCTTCGGCGTCCAGCGAGCCCAGATCGCCGGTCCTGAGGAACCCGTCGCGGGTGAACGCCTCCGCCGTCGCGGCCGGATCCCGGAAGTAGCCCAGCATCATTCCCGGGCTCTTCACCAGCACCTCGCCCCCCTCGCCCAGGCGGCACTCGACGCCGGGCATCGGCGCCCCGACGTACCCGGGCCGCACGTGCCCCGGCTGGCTGATGTGGGAGTAGGCGAAGTTCTCGGTCATGGCGTAGCCTTCGAGCAGCTCGAGGCCCAGTCGGCGGTACCAGGCGATGACATCGGCCGGGATGGGCGCCGCGCCCGAGCCGGCGAAGCGCACGCGGTCGAGCCCCAGCTGGCGCAGGATCTTCCTCTTCACGAGCGTGCTCAGGACCGGCACCTTCAGCAGGCGCTCGAGCTTCGCGGGCGGCACCTTCTGGAACACGCCGGCCTGGAACTTCAGCCACAGGCGGGGCACCGAGATGAACAGGGTCGGCCTGGCGCGCCGCAGGTCTTCGAGGAAGGTGTCCAGGCTCTCGGCGAAGAACAGCTCCACCCCGGCGTGGATGGCCACCGCCTCCACGTAGGCCCGCTCGAAGACATGGGCCAGGGGCAGGTAGCTGATGGCCCGGTCCGACGGAGCGGCCCGCAGGAAGGACGAGAGCTCGGCCGCGACCGCGGCGATGGCGCCGAAGCTCACCATCGCCCCCTTGGGCCGACCGGTGCTGCCGGAGGTGTAGACGAGGGTCGCCACCTCCTCGGGGGCGCGCGGTGCGAAGCCGGCCAGCGGCGCCTGCCGCGCGCCGATGTCGTTCCACCCGGGGGCGCCGCTCGCCGGCGACAGCGGGAAGGCGATCTGGGGCAAGCCTGCCGGCACGCCTCCTCTCATCTCCTCCCAGACGGGGTCGAGCTTGCCGACGAAGAGCAGCCTGGCCTGCGACTGCTCCAGGATCTGACGCACCGTCTCGGCGGGGAGGATCGGGTAGACCGGTACGCTCACGTGCCCCGCCATCCAGATGGCGAGGTCCGCCATGAGCCACCAGGCGCAGTTCTTGGAGCACAGGGCTATGCTGCTGCGGGGGGGCAGCCCCAGGCTCGCGAGGTGGGCGGCCATCCGGCGGGTCTCTTCCATCGCCCGCTTCCAGGTCCAGGTCTCCACCCGGCCGCCGCCCAGGGGCTGGGTGAGCCAGCAGCGGTCCGCTCTGGCGCTCTCCCAGTGACGGGCGAAGTCGAGGAGGGTCCTGG
>DASRTO010000080.1:0-2613 GCA_035655915.1 Anaeromyxobacteraceae bacterium | reverse complement strand
AAGGGGGCGGCCGAGCCGTCGAGGATGGGGATCTCCGGCCCGTCCACCTCGACGCGGCAGTTGTCGATGCCCAGACCGGTCAGGGCCGCCAGGACGTGCTCGACGGTGTGCACGCGCGCCTGGCCCAGCGCCAGGTTGGTGGAGAGGGTGGTGTCCGCCACGTGCTCCGCCCGCGCCGGGATCTCGGCTCCCAGGTCCATCCGCACGAAGCTGATGCCCGCCTCGGCGGCCGCCGGGGCCAGGGTCAGGGTGGCCGGCTGGCCGGAGTGCAGCCCCACGCCGGTGGCACTCACGCGCTTTGCAACGGTTCTCTGGTTCCAGTACGCCATCTCGCCCCTGGTGTGCTGGTAAGGGTGCTCGAAGCCGGAGACTCGACAGCAAGCCGGATGCCACCCGTCGTGCGCCTCGGACCCATCCCGGGAACGATGGCGCCGGAGATCGTCAAGCTACTGAAATCGCGATGTGTTCTTCCTTCCGGAACTGGCCGGTTCGCTTTCGACCCGCCACCCGACTCGGTCACCGCCACCATCGAACCATGACATGGATGTCAGGCGGGCGCGGCCGGGACGCAATTCCTTGACGCGCCGGGTTATACCATTCCGGCGGCCGGACGCCACCGTGTTCCCACTCAAGGACGACCTTCCAGTTCGACGAACCCCGGTGGTGACCTGGGTCCTGGTGGCCGTGAACGTCCTCGCCTTCCTGTGGCAGGTGGGTGTGGTGGGGTTGCCCTACTCGGTCCAGGCGGGGGGCGCCATCCCCTACGAGATCCTGAGTTTCCGCGACGTGCAGGTGCCCGACCTGGTCCCGCCGCCGCTCACCATCTTCACCAGCATGTTCCTTCACGGCGGGTGGGCGCACATCGCCTTCAACATGCTGTTCCTGTGGATCTTCGGCAACAACGTCGAGGACGCGCTGGGACACTTCCGCTACTTCTTCTTCTACCTGGCCGCGGGCGTGGTGGCGGCGGTGGCCCAGACCTTCGCCTCGGCGGGGGCCGGCGACCCGCTCACGCCCATGGTGGGGGCCAGCGGCGCCATCGCCGGCGTCCTCGCCGCCTACATGGTCCTCTTCCCGCAGGCGCGGGTGCTGACCCTGGTGCTGATCGTCTTCATCATCCGGCTGTTCTACATCCCGGCCCGCGTCTTCATCGGCCTCTGGTTCGCGTTGCAGCTGCTCATGGCCCTCGGCGGCGTGGCCGGCGGCGGGGGGGTGGCCTTCTTCGCTCACATCGGCGGGTTCGTGGCCGGCTGGGCGATGGTGAAGATGATGGGGCCGCACCGCGGCTACCGGCGTCCGGCGGGGTGGTGAGGGAGCGGCGGGCTCCTCAGAACAGCCCGCCCTGGTTCCCGCGGGGCCGATCGCGCCCCAGGTGCAGGTAGGCCGCCGGCAGCGCCACCCGGCCGCGCGAGGTGCGGGCCAGGTATCCCTCGCGCACCAGGAAGGGCTCGTAGACGTCCTCCAGCGTGTCCCGCTCCTCGCCCACCGCCGCCGCCACCGCGTCGATCCCCACCGGGCCGCCGGCGAAGACGTCGATGACCGTGGCCAGGATGCGCCGGTCCATGGCGTCGAGCCCCTTGGGATCCACCTCCAGCCGCTCCAGCGTCAGCGACACGATGCGCCGGTCGAGCCGGCCGTCCCCCTGCACCTGGGCGAAGTCGCGCGCCCGCTGCAGCAACCGGATGGCGATGCGCGGCGTGCCCCGGGCCCGCCGCGCCAGCTCCTCGGCTCCCTCCGGGTCCACCGGCACGCCCAGCTTGCGGGCGGCCCGCACCGAGATCTGGCGCAGGTCCTCGACGCCGTAGTAGTCGAGCCGCTCCTGGATGGGGAAGCGGTCGCGCAGCGGGCTCGCCAGCAGGCCGGTGCGGGTGGTGGCCCCCACCAGCGTGAAGCGCTCCAGCTTCATCTCCATGGTCTGCGCCCCCAAGCCGGCGCCCAGCACCACGTCGAAGCGGAAGTCCTCCATGGCCGGGTAGAGCGCCTCCTCCACCGCCGGCGAGAGGCGGTGGATCTCGTCGATGAAGAGGATGTCGCGGGGGGCGAGGGCGGTGAGCAGCCCGGCCAGGTCCCCCTTCTTCACCAGCGCCGGGCCGCTGGTGACGTGCAGGGCCACCCCCAGCTCCCGCGCCAGGATGTGGGCCAGCGAGGTCTTGCCCAGGCCGGGCGGGCCGCCCAGGAGGACGTGGTCCAAGGCGTCGCCACGGCGGCGGGCCGCCTCGGCGTAGACCCGGAAGTTGGCTACCAGCTTCTCCTGCCCCACGTACTCGTCGAAGCTGGCCGGCCGCAGCGACTGCTCCAGCCGCTCCTCGCCGGCCTGGGCGCGGGCCGACAGCTCTCGAACCGGTTGCACCGTCACTGCCGTATCCTATCCCCGGGGTCCGACCACTTCTCCGCCAGCCGGAGGCGCTCCCCCCGGCGGCATGCTACGCGAAAACCGCGGCGCCGAGCGCGAGGTTGGGTTCCGGCTCGACTCCGAGCTCCCAGACGAGCTGGTCTGGGGCGCGGCCGGAGAGGCGGACCCAGCCGCGGTGGATGCAGTGGAGGTGATGGGCAACGCAGACGCCGACGATGTTCCAGGGGTCGTCGGTGCCGCCCTGGGAGACGGGGATGACG